>NZ_JBRIQN010000031.1:0-86406 GCF_052981855.1 Micromonospora sp. LZ34 | reverse complement strand
CGGGGGTCACGTCGGGACTGGCCGGCGCCGGGGAGGTGCCGGCCGGCTCGACGGTGCGTGACCACCTCCGGCAGCACGACGGCTGTGGGGGTGGTGGGTCCGCCGCCCGGGGTGCGGGTGGCGATGGTGGCGGCCGCGACGAGGTCGCGGTGCCCAGAGAACTCGCAGTGTGGGCAGGACAGGGTCCGGCCGCGGGGTTTCGGCACGCGTCGGTGGCAGGCGGGGCAGGTGGAGGAGGTGCCGCGCTCGTCGACCGGATGGACGGTGATGCCGGCCAGGGTGGCCTTGTCGGTGAGGATTTGCAGGAGCCGGCCGATCTGCCACTGCCGAAGCCGCAGGTTGTGCCGCCGTCCCGCGTCGATGTCGAGCACCCCGCGCGGATCACCGACGTGCAGCACCCCGACCCGCTGGCGTACGGCCCAGGAGACGAGCGTGGCGGCTGCTTCGTGCTGGGCCTGACGGACCCGCCGCCGATGCCGTGCCTCGATCAGCCGCGCCCGGCGCCGGTGCTTTCGCCACCGCCGTGACCCGCTCTGCCCTGGCTTCGGCGCCCGGCTGGCGGTCGCACGGCGGCGGGCTTTGGTGTCGGCGAGGTGCATGCGGTGTTCGGCGCGGATCGCCCGCCCCGACACCAGCAGCCCTTCACCGTCGGGTCCGGCAACGGCATAGGGGTGGATGATCCCCAGATCCACTCCGGCCACCCGGCCCGGATCCGGTTGACAGCTGGCCGGGTAGGTCGCGACCGGCACTTCGGCGGTGACGTCCAGGAACAACCGGCCGCCCTCACACAGCAGGGTGACCGACCGGACTTGCTCGACCGGATAGGGCAGCTCCCGCGCCAACCGCACCGCCAAGGGCGGGCCGCCTTTGGCAGTGGGGATGCGAACCCGACGCCCGTCGAGGCCGAACGTGCCGTGGTACCAACGCACCGGCATCAACGCGCGGCGGCGCCGCGGAAACCGCGCGGACACGTCACCCTCACGGCGGCGCTTCGCCGCAGCGAACCAGGCATCCGAGAACCGGCGCAACACCGACCGGGCCCCCGTGGAGTCCAACTCGCCGAACGTGCCAGGACCGGACACGGACAACTCCCGACACAGGTCCTGATAGCCCACCAGCGGCGCATCACGGCGGCGCCACCGCCACGTGTTGATCTCCAATACACAGGCCCACACGTCACCGGCCGAGCGCAGCAACCCGAAACACCGCCGCCGCTGCGCAGCCGTCACCCGCAAACCAACACGCGCGGTGCGATGAAGAACACGGGGCGCGGCGGGATCCCGACGGCGAGGCACGAACCCCACCCAACCGCATCCCTACGACATTATCCGGTGTCGGCCAACCCGGCGAACCTCAGTGGACACCGCACTAGCCGCCGGCGTGGCCGGCCGCACCGGCCGGCGCGGGAGGCTCACTCGGTCAGGTGCACCGGGACGCTGGTGACCACCACTCCGGGCAGCGGACGCAGCGCCGCGCGCAGCCGCTGCTCGGCGCGGCTGTGCAGCGGCCGGTGCCAGCGGCTGCGGACCACCACCTCCGGCACGATCACGGTCAGCACCAGGTCCGCCCGGGAGGCGTGCAGCGCCTCCAGGTAGTGCGCGAGCGGCCCGATCACCGCCCGGTACGGCGAGACGATCGTCTCCAGCCGGACGTGGTCGCCCCACGCGTCCCACTGCTCCCGGAACCGGTCCGCCTCCGGCTCCTCGGGGGCGATGTGCACGGCCAGCGTCGGCTGGCCGAGCGAGTCCGCGTACGCCAGCGCCCGCAGCGAGGCCCGGTTCAGCCGGGCGACCGGCACCACCACCAGGTGCCGTACCTGCTGGGGCAGTTCCTCGCCCTCGGGCGTCGCCGCCCCGGCCGCCGGAGGTGGTGCCGGCACCACGGGTGGCGCGGGCGGCGGGCCGGCCGGTGGCGGGTGCAGCGCCAGCGACCGGTGCAGCAGCGTGTAGTGCCGGTGGATCGCGGTGCCCAGCAGCACCAGCAGGGGTACCGCGACCACCACCACCCAGGCGCCCTCGGTGAACTTGCTGGCCGCGGCGGTGACCAGCACGAGACCGGAGAGCGCCGCTCCGACCGCGTTGACCGCCGCGCGGCGGCGCCAGCCCGCCCCGCGCCGGCGTCGCCAGTGGACCACCATGCCGGACTGGGACAGGGTGAAGGCCAGGAACACCCCGACCGCGTAGAGCGGGATCAGCGACTCGGTGTGCCCGCGGAAGGCCACCAGCACGACGGCCGCCGCGACGGCCAGCGCGACCAGACCGTCGCTGAACGCCAGCCGGTCCCCCATGTGCAGGAACCGGCGCGGGGCGTGCTCCGCCCGGGCCATGAAGAACAGCAGCCGGGGAAAGCCGTTGAAGGCGGTGTTCGCGGCCAGCAGCAGGATCAGCGCGGTGGCTGCCTGGACCAGCCCGTACCAGGGGCCGGTCGGAAAGGTGACCCGGGCCAGCTGGGACAGCAGCGTCGCCTCCGGGGTGGGCACCACGCCGGCCAGGTGGACCAGCACGGTCAGCCCGACGAAGAGCAGCACCAGCATGGTCATCATCCAGCCGAGCGTGGTGCGGGCGTTGCGCCACTCCGGCGGGCGGAACACCGGGACCGCGTTCGACACCGCCTCGATGCCGGTCATCGACACCGCCCCCGAGGAGAACGCCCGCAGCACCAGCAGCAGCCCCAGCCCTTCGACGGCCGGCACCGGCGGCGGCGGGACCGGCTCGAACCCGCGGCCCGCAGCCCGGGCGTAGCCGACCGCGAGCAGCGCCAGCAGCGCGACCACGAAGGCGTACGTGGGGAGCACGAACAGGTGGCCGGCGGTGCGGACGCCGCGCAGGTTGCCGGCGAGCAGCAGGCCGATGGCGAGCACTCCGAGCGGCACCGTCAGCCCGGCCAGCCCGGGCAGCGCGGAGGTGACCGCGTGCACGCCGGCGGCCACCGACACGGCCACGGTGAGCACGTAGTCGACCATCAGGCCGGCGGCGGCCGCGAGCCCGGCCCGGGGGCCGAGGTTGTCCCCGGCCACCACGTAGGAGCCGGCCCCGTGCGGGTAGGCGACCACGGTCTGCCGGTACGAGATGCCGACCGCCACCATGAGCACGGCCAGCCCGGCGGCCAGCGGCAGGGACAGCCCCAGCGCGCCGCTACCGGCGAGCAGCAGCACGGCCAGCATCGCCTCCGGCCCGTACGCGACCGAGCTGAGCAGGTCGGAGGAGAGCACGGGCAGGGCGACCAGTTTGCGCATTCGCTCGTAGAGGACCGCGGCGCTGCTCAGTGGCGGCCCGAGCAGGACACGCCGGAGCCGGGTGAGGGCGCGGCCGAACCGGGAGCCGGGGAGGTTGGCCGGTTCGGTGGCGACCAGCTCACCCGGTTCGCCGACCCGGAACATGGCGATCGGGGCGAGCCGCCCGAACCGGGTCGGCGCGGGCCGGCCGTCGTGACGGCGGAGACCGGGGTCCACCGGGAGCAGGTCGGCGCCCGGTGGGCGGTTGCGCCGGGCGGCCCGCCACTGGTCGCCGATCCGGCGCAGCGTCGCCAGCTCCTCGGGCTCCAGCGGCGGAAACTCGGCCGACGGCGTGGCCAGGGTGCCCTCCGCGCCCTCGCCCTCGCCGTCCGTCCCGCTTCCCGCCCTCGCCGTGCCCACCTCTCGCACTGTCACGGAAAGCGCGGCCCGCGGCGGCGGAATGCGGACTCTTCGCGGGAACGTGCGCCCGGCGCGGGACGCGGCGGCCGGCGGGTGGCGTCCGGGCGGCTCAGTCGGACAGCGGGGTGGCGTCCGCCGGGAGGGCGGTGGGCACGGGCGGGGTGCGGCGCGCGCGGGCGCCGCCGAGCACCACCACGGCGACGCCGACCAGCAGCAGCGCGAGCCCGGGCAGCGCGGTGGCGCGGGGCAGTTGCCCCAGCCAGGCCCAACCGATCAGCGCCGCGCCCGGAGCCTCCAGCAGGACCAGCACGCTGATCGTGGTGGCCGAGACCCGCCGCAGCGCGTAGTTGAACATCGAGTGGCCGAGCAGCTGGGCACCGGCCACCAGGGCCAGGATCGCCAGCCAGGTGCCGGTGTCGAAGCCGCCCAGCGGCACCCCGCCGACCAGGCAGACCACCAGCAGGATCAGCGTGCAGACGCCGTAGCAGACGGTGGTGTACGTGGTGGTGCTGACGGTGGCCCGGGCCCGCTCGCCGAACGCGGTGTAGACGGCTGCGAACACCCCGCCGGCCACCGCGAGCAGGTCACCGGTGAAGGCCCGGCCGGAGGCGGCGAAGTCGGCTCCGCTGGCCAGCACCGCCCCGCCGACCGCCACCCCGATCCCGGCCCAGACCACCGGCGGCAGCCGCCGGCCCTGCCCTCGGGCGATCAACCCCTGCCAGACCGGCTGGGTGGCGCCGAGCGCCGTCGCGGCGGCCACCGAGGTGAGCTGGGCGCTGGGCATCCAGGTGGCGAAGTGGGCGGCCAGGGCGACGCCGGAGAGCACGCAGGCCCAACCGGCGCGCCGGCCGGCGCCGACGGTCAGCGACCTCAGTTCCGCCCGGCGGCGGGCCAGCGAGACCGGGCCGAGCACGGCGACCGAGAGCAGGTTGCGCCAGAACGCGACGGCCAGGGCGGGCGCGGCCGCGAACGCGACGAGCGGCGCGGACGACGACACGGCGACCACGGCGAGGGCGAGCGCCCCGGTGGTCAGCGGGTCGAGCGGCGGGCGGTGTTCGGAGGACACGGGGTGCAATCCTCACACGATCCGGGCCACCACGGACCGTCAGCACTCGGCTACGATCATGCGCGTACCGCCGGCGACCCCCTCGACCGCCCGGAGGCGCTCCCTCATGCCGACCTACCAGGCGGTGCTCTTCGACTTCTTCGGCACGCTCACCCGCTCGGTGCAGCGCGGCGCGGCCCACCGGTGCACCGCCGAACTGCTCGGCTGCCCGGCCGACACGCTGGTCGAGGTGCTGGACCGCACCTTCTACCAGCGCGCCAGCGGGCGGCTCGGCAACGCCGAGGCGACCCTGCGCTGGGTCTGCGAGCAGGCCGGCGTACACCCGTCGGACGGCGCGGTGCGGGCCGCGGTGGCCTCCCGGCACCGGGCGGTACGCGCGGACACCCGGCTGCGCGACGACGCGGCGCCGGTGCTGGCCGCGCTGCGCCAGTCGGGGCTGCGGACCGGCCTGATCAGCGACTGCACCCACGAACTGCCGGCGTTCCTGCCGCAACTGGCGATCGCCCCGCTGCTCGACGTGCGGATCTTCTCGGTGCAGGTGGGCTGCTGCAAACCCGATCCGGCGCTCTACCAGGCGGCGTGCCGCCGGCTCGGGCTGGCGCCGGCGGACTGCCTCTACGTCGGCGACGGCGGCAGCCAGGAACTGACCGGCGCGGAACGGGCCGGGATGACCGCGGTGCGGCTGGCCGCACCCGACCTGGCCGAGCACATGGTGTTCAACGCCGACACCTGGGAGGGGCCGGTGCTGCGCTCGCTGAGCGAGGTGCTCGACTTGGTCGACCCGGCGGCGGTGCCGGCGTGACGGCAGCGGCCGTGGCCGGATGACCGGGCTCGGTGGGCGCTGCGGCGCGGGTTCAGCGGCGGCGGACGCGGTGCAGCCGGAACGGCTTGCGGGTCGCCCGGACCACCGCCGCCGCCCGGGGCTCCTCGGCCAGCGACCCGGCGGGCAGCCCGGCCCCGGCGACCGGCTCCCCCGCCGGGGTCAGCCGGCTCAGCGCGCAGCCCTCGGCGGCCCAGCGCGCGATCTGGTCGGCGGCGCTGCCCCGGCCGTTCAACCGCTTGCCGGCGACCAGCGGCGCCGCGGTCTCCCAGGTCTCGCTGCCCGGCGCCACCCGCTCCACCCGGGCCGGCCAGGTGACGATCCGGCCGCCGTGATCGCCGCGCAGCGTCACCCACGCCTCGGTCGCCTCGGCCAGCCCCGGCGCGGACTGCTCACCCGGCCCGCTCACCAGGAAGAGCGCACCCTCCAGCGGTACGCACCAGAGCCCGAGCGCCGGGCCGCCGGGCACGGTGACCCAGGCCACCGAAGCCTTCTTCATCGCCTCGTCGACCAGGGGCGTGCTGCTGCGCTCGTGCTCGTCGGTCACACCGGCATCCTCCCGTACCCGGCCGGTCGGCGTCAGCCGACGAACGGCGGCACCATGATCTCGCCCCGGGCCACCGGCATCACCTGACCCGCGACGGTGGCGCCGACGGCCGCGCCACCGGCGGCCGTCACCGTGCAGGTCAGCGCGGACGGGCGATTGATCTCCAGGCCCTGGAGCACGTCGTACGACGAGCGGCCCTCGCCGGGCAGCAGGCCGCTGGCGACCAGCCAGACCCCGAGACCGAGCGCGGCCGACCCGGTGGCCGGGTCCTCCGGCACGCCGAGCCCCGGCACGAAGACCCGGGCGTGCGCGGTTTGCGAGTCGGCGTCCCAGGAGAAGACGCTCACATGCTCCACCCCGTACCGCTGTGCCGCCGCCGCGTTCACCCGGGCGCGGGCCACCGCGTCCGGACGCACCGGCAGGTAGGGGAACTCCAGCCCACAGCCGGCCACCCGGGGCGCCGGGCCGAGGTGGTCGTCCGCGCTGAGCCCGGCCATCTCCAGCAGCGGCTCCGGGTCGAGCTCGGGGCCGAGGGTGGGGGTGCCGCCGGTGAGCGTGGCCCCGGTCGCGGTCACCTCGATCGGCAGCACCCCGGCGCCACACTCCTGGGTGACCTGCCCCACACCGAACATGCCCCGGCGGCTGGCCGTCACCGCCGCGCCGACGCTCGGATGCCCGGCGAACGGCAGTTCCTCGGCCGGGGTGAAGATCCGGGCGCGGTAGGTGGCGCCGACCTGGGTGGGCGGAAGCACGAACACCGTCTCGGAGAGGTTGAACTCCAGCGCGAGCGCCTGCATCTGCTCGGTGGCCAGCCCTTCGGCGCCGAACACCACGGCCAGCGGGTTGCCGGCGAACGGGCGGTCGGTGAAGACGTCCACGATCTCGTAGGCCAAGGTCGACATGTTGATAAACACTAGGCGCTTAGGCTGGTGCCCGTGAGCACGCCGACCCGGGTCTACATCGCTCGTCTTGCCGGCGTCGCCGTCTTCGACCCCAACGGCGACCAGGTGGGGCGGGTACGCGACGCCGTGGCCCGGTTGCGCCCGACCCAGCGCCCGCCCGAGGTGGTGGGCCTGGTCGCCGAGATGCCGATGCGCCGGCGGATCTTCCTCTCCATCAACCGGATCACCTCGATCGACGGGGACGCGGTGGTGCTCGGCACCGGCACGCTCAACCTGCGCCGCTTCGAGAAGCGCCCGAACGAGCTGCTGGTGCTCCAGGAACTGCTCGACCGGCGGGTGCAGATCGACCCGAGCGGCCAGGCCGGCTCGGTGGTCGACGTGGCGATGGAGTGCAGCCGCGGCGGCGAGTGGTCGCTGACCCGCGTCGCCGTACGCGAGCAGACCGGCCGGTTGAGCCGCCGCGGCCACCTGCACCAGGTGGAGTGGGAGCGGGTCCGCGGGTTGAGCGGCATCGCCGACACCCGGGGCACCGCCAACCTGCTCTCGGTGCTGGAGGACATGCGCCCCGCCGACCTGGCCAACGCCTTGCAGGACCTGCCCGACGCGCGGCGCAACGAGGTCGCCGCAGCCCTGGACGACGAGCGGCTCGCCGACGTGCTCAGCGAACTGCCCGAGCACGACCAGGTGGAGATCCTGGCCGCGCTGGACCGGGAACGGGCCGCCGACGTGCTGGAGGAGATGGACCCGGACGACGCCGCCGACCTGCTCAGCGAGCTTTCCCCGCCCGAGCAGGACGTGCTGCTCGACCTGATGCAGCCGGACGAGGCGGATCCCGTCCGCCAGCTGCTGAAGTACACCCCGGGCACGGCGGGCAGCGTGATGACCTCGGAGCCGGTGATCCTGCCCCCGGACGCCACGGTGGCCGAGGCTCTGGCCCGGATCCGCGAACCGCAGCTCTCCCCGGCGATCGCCGCGCAGGTCTTCGTGACCCGCGCGCCGATGACCACGCCGACCGGCCGCTACCTCGGGATGGTGCACTTCCAGCGGCTGCTCCGGGAACCGCCGGCCGACCTGCTCGGCGGCGTGGTGGTCAACGACATCGACCCGCTGCGGCCGACCACCCCGCTGCCGGAGATCACCCGCCGGATGGCCACCTACGACCTGGTCGCCATGCCGGTGATCGACCGGAACAACCGGCTGGTCGGCGCGGTCACCGTCGACGACGTGCTGGACCACTCGCTGCCCCGGGACTGGCGGGACCGCGACGCCATGCCCGGCCCGGCCGCCTCCGACGCGGTGCTGGACGGCGCGGATGGTTGAGCGGCGGGCGGAGCGACTGGACCAGCCGCGCGAGCCCCGCCGGCTGACGCTGCCCCGGTTCGACCCGGAGGCCTTCGGCCGGTGGTCCGAGGGGATCGCCCGCGGCATGGGCACGGCGAACTTCATCGTCTACATGACGGTGGTGATCGCGCTCTGGTTCGGCTGGAACACGCTGGCCCCGGCGCACCTGCGCTTCGACCCGTACACCTTCACGTTCCTGACCCTGATGCTGTCGTTGCAGGCCAGCTACGCGGCGCCGCTGATCCTGCTGGCACAGAACCGGCAGGCGGACCGGGACCGGCTGGCGCTGGAGGAGGACCGGCGGCGGGCCGCCCTGCAGAAGGCCGACACCGAGTACCTGGCCCGGGAGATCGCGGCGCTGCGGATCGCGATGGGCGAGGTGGCCACCCGGGACTTCCTCCGCTCGGAGCTGGCCCGGCTGGCCGAGGAGCTGGACGAGGCGGGACAGCGGCGGCAGCGGCTGGAGCGCCGCCAGCAGGAGCGGGCCGCGCAGCGGGCGGCCGGCGGCAGCGACGGCCTGGACGAGCCGCGCGACGAGCTGGACGGCGACTGGGCCCGGGACGGCCGCCCGGAGGGGTGAGCGGGGCGGGCCCGGCGCGTGGCGCCGGGACGTCAGAACGCCGCGCGCCTCAAGGGGCCAGGCGAGCGGCGTTCGCCTCGATCGTCCCACTTCGTGCGATACGCGTCCAGACCCCGGCGGCGCCGGTGGGCGTCATCGAATCGCTCACACCGACCCCCGCTGACGGCGGCGGGGGATCGCTCCCGACGTAGCATTGCGGGCATGTCAGCACCCGTCAGCACCGTCTCCGACGCGGTCCAGGCCGCGCTGGCCACCGTCAACGACCCGGAGATCCGCCGGCCGATCACCGACCTCGGCATGGTCCGCTCCGCCACGGTCGGCGATGACGGTGTGGTCCGGGTCGAGCTGCTGCTCACCGTCGCCGGCTGCCCGATGCGGGACACCCTGAACAAAGACATCACGGCTGCGGTCGGCGCGGTGCCCGGCGTGACCGGCGTGGAGATCGAATTCGGCGTGATGACCCCCGAGCAGCGCCAGGGACTCCAGGCGAAGCTGCGCGGCGGGAACGCCACCGAGGAGCCGGTCATCCCGTTCGCCCAGCCCGGCTCCCGCACCCGGGTGTACGCGGTCGCCAGCGGCAAGGGCGGCGTCGGCAAGTCCAGCGTGACGGTCAACCTGGCGGCGGCGCTGGCCGCCCGCGGGCTCTCCGTCGGCGTGGTCGACGCGGACATCTACGGCCACTCGGTGCCCCGGATGCTCGGCGCCGACGGCCGGCCCACCCGCGTGGAAGACATGATCATGCCGCCGCAGGCGCACGGCGTGAAGGTCATCTCGATCGGCATGTTCACCGCCGGCAACGCCGCCGTGGTGTGGCGCGGCCCGATGCTGCACCGGGCGCTCCAGCAGTTCCTCGCCGACGTGTACTGGGGCGACCTCGACGTGCTCCTGCTCGACCTGCCCCCGGGCACCGGCGACGTGGCCATCTCGCTGGCGCAGCTGCTGCCCAACTCCGAGATCCTGGTGGTCACCACGCCGCAGACCGCGGCCGCCGAGGTGGCCGAGCGGGCCGGCGCGATCGCCCTGCAGACCCACCAGCGGGTGGTCGGCGTCATCGAGAACATGTCCTGGCTGGAGCTGCCGGACGGCTCCCGGATGGAGATCTTCGGTGCCGGTGGCGGCGCGACGGTCGCCGAGTCGCTGAGCCGGACGATCGGCGCCCAGGTGCCGCTGCTCGGCCAGATCCCGCTGGACACCCGGGTCCGGGAGGCCGGCGACGAGGGCAACCCGATCGTGCTGGCCGAGCCGGAGTCGCCGGCCGCGGTGGCGCTGGGCCAGGTCGCCGACCGGCTCGCCGTCCGGCGCGAGTCGCTGCTCGGCAAGCCGCTGGGCCTCAAGCCGGCCGGCCGCTGACCCACCCGCCGGCGCCCGGCGCTTCATGGAGTCGGCCGGGGTACCAGGCCGTCCTGTGGAGCTGATGTCCCAAATGACTCAGCTCCACAGGAGCCGAGCGACATCTGCCCGGACGCGCCAGCCGTCCCGGTTCGCGCGCTGCCGGCGGCTCAGGTGGCGTCGTCGTAGCTGACGCGGGGGGCGGGCGCCGGGGCGTTGCCGGTGGCGGTGGCCGGCCGGCTGCCGTTCGACCGGAGGTCGGCGGCGTTGGCCACGTCCTTCAGCTCGTCGTGCACGCCGGTGACGTCCGCCCGCAGGTTGTCGTAGACGCCCTGCAGCGGCTTCCGGATCGCCTGCTCGTCCTCCTCGCTGAGCAGGTGCTTGCGGATGAACGCCTTGGGGTGCAGATCCTCCAGCTGGATGTCGGTGCCCAGCTCCTTGCTCAGGTCGGTGGTGGCGTTGCGGGCCATGTTGCGCAGGTTGCGCACCATCCGCAGACCGTCGGTGATCACCGCGGGCAGCCGGTCGCCGAAGATCAGCAGCGCCAGGAGCAGCAGCCCACCGATCTCCCACATGTTCAGGTTGTCGAGCACTGCGGGCCCCCTCTCGGCGTCAGCAGCAAGACTACGCACGCCGGGCGCCGGACCGGGAGGGGGTGACCGCCCGCTACTTCGCGTCTGCGGCGAGGGTCACGGAAGCGTTCAGCCGGTCCGAGCCGCGGCGGTACTCCACGGTGACCACCGAACCGGGCGCGAACTTGCGGACCAGGGCGATCAGGTCGGTCGGTTCGGTCATCGGCCGCCCGTTCAGCTTCAGGATCACGTCGCCGGCCTTGAGCCCGGCGCCGGCCGCCGGCCCGGACGGCTCCACCGTCACCAGCCGTACGCCGCCGCCGGCCGCGCTCGAAGGGCCGCCCACCTGGGCGCCGATCACCGTACGCCGGGCCTTGCCGGTGCCGATGATGTCCTGGGTGATCCGCTTCGCCTGGTTGATCGGGATGGCGAAGGCGAGACCGATGTTGCCCGCCTCCTGCCCGTCGGCGACCAGCGACTTGATCGTCGAGTTCACCCCGACCACCCGGCCGGCGCCGTCCACCAGCGGGCCGCCCGAGTTGCCGTGGTTGACCGCCGCGTCGGTCTGGATGGCCGCGTAGTAGCGCACCGGGCCGCCCGGCTCACCCGCCTGCATGGTCCGGTCGAGCGCGCTGACGATGCCCGCGGTGACCGTGTTGGCCAACGAGAGCGGCGAGCCGATGGCCAGCACGGGGTCGCCCACGGCGAGCGCCTCGGAGTCGCCGAACTCCACCGGCCGCAGCCCGGTGCGGGCAACCTTGATCACCGCGATGTCGGACTCCGGATCCTGCCCGACCACGGTGGCCGGGGACGAACTGCCGTCGTTGAAGATCACCGAAGCCTTGCCGCTCCCGCCTGCGACCACGTGGTCGTTGGTGATCACGTGGCCGTCCGCGCTGGCGATGAAGCCGGAACCCTCGCTCGTCCCGCCGAGACTGTTCACCCGCACGGTCACCACGCTGGGCAGCACCCGTTCGGCGACGCCGGCCAGCGACTCGGGCTTGCGCTGGGCCAGCCCGGGCGGCTGCGGGTCGGCACCGAGCACCGTACCCGGGCCGGCGCCGCCGCGGACGGCGAAGGCGTAGCCGAGCGCGCCGCCGAGGCTGCCCGCGAGCAGCGCGGTGATCAGCGGGATGAGCAGCAGTTGCCGTAGCGCCGGCCGGCCCGGGGCGTCCGGGTCGGTCACCGGTTCCGGCTCCGTACCGGGGCTCGGCGCGGCCGGGAGCACCACCGCGGCCGGGGCGGCCGGGTCACGCCACGGATCGGCCAGCGCGTCGGACCACCAGGGCGAGGTGCTGCCGGTGCCGTGCGGTGCCGTCGGCGCAGGCGGCGGATACGCCGGCGCCGGCGGTCCCGCCGGCGTCGGGCTCCCTCCGGGCTGGCGCCAGTCCCAGCCGTCGGTCACGTCGGTCCTCCCAGTCCGTCCCCGGATCCCGCGTGCGACGACCCGGCGACGGGTCGGCCCGGTCGCGACCGGCGGGATACCGTCTCCAGGATTGCACGGATGCCCCGGGTGGAGTCAGCGGTTGCCGCCCGTGATCGTCGGCGCCGGGACGCGCGGCTGCGTCCGTTCGGGGCCGCCTCTACGCTCACAGTGCCAACCCGCCCCCGCACCACTCGCGCCGCCCGGAGGTGTCCCATCGCCACGGTCGCCGGTTCCGGCAGTTCGACGGCCCAGGCTCTGCAGTTCGCCGAGTCGTACGTCACCGAGGATCTCGTGCTTCGCACCGCCCGCAGCCTGGCCCACGAGGTCGGCCTCGACGCGGTGACCCCCGGCGCGGGCGCCGCGCTGCGGCTGCTCGCCGCCGCCGGGAACGCCCGGGCGGTGGTCGAGATCGGCACCGGCACCGGGGTCAGCGGGGTGTGGCTGCTGCGCGGCATGCGGGCCGACGGCGTCCTCACCACCATCGACGTGGAGGTGGAGCACCAGCGGATCGCCCGGCGGATCTTCACCGAGGCGGGCTTCGCCGCGGGCCGGACCCGGATCATCACCGGCCGGGCGCTGGACGTGCTGCCCCGGCTCGCCGACGGCGCGTACGACCTGGTCTTCGTGGACGCCGAGTCGACCGGCTTCAACGCCTGCGTGGACGCCGCGCTGCGGCTGCTGCGCCCGGGCGGGGTGCTCGCGCTCAACGGCACGCTGGCCGGCGGCCGGATCGGCGACCCGGCCGCCCGGGACGTGGAGACCGTGACGATCCGGGAGACGATCAAGGCGATCCGCGAGTCGGAGCACTGGATCCCGGCGCTGCTGCCGCTCGGGCACGGGCTGCTCGCCGCGGTGAAGTGCTGACCGGCGGCGAGCACGCGGCCCGCCGGGGGCGGGCGCCGTCCGCCGGTCAGCCCAGCGTGTCCAGCCAGCGCAGCAGCGAGCGTACGCCCCAGCCGGTCGCGCCCTTGGTCAGCTCCGCGTCGTCGGCGTCCGCCCAGGACGGCGCGGACATGTCCACGTGCAGCCAGCGGTCGCGCAGCTCGCCGGTGAACTCGCGCAGGTAGAGCGCGGCCACCACCGAGCCGGCGCCCTGGTTCGGCGCGCTGTACAGGTCGGCGAGCTCGCTGCCGAGGTACTCGACGTAGTCCGCCGGCAGCGGCATCCGCCAGGCGGACTCGCCGGCCGCGGCCACGGCGGCCAGCACGCCGGCGGCCAGGTCGTCGTTCTCGGCGTAGAGCGCGCCGGTGCGCTTGCCCAGCGCCACCGCGTTGGCCCCGGTCAGGGTGGCCAGGTCGACCAGCAGGTCCGGCTGGAGCTCGCGGACCGCGTAGGCGATCGCGTCGGCGAGCACCAACCGCCCCTCGGCGTCGGAGTTGGTGGTCTCGCTGGTCGTCCCGCCGTAGTGGCGGACGACGTCGCCCGGGCGGAACGCCGCGCCGCTGACCATGTTCTCGGCCAGCGGGGCGAGCGTGGTGACCCGCACCGGCAGCCGCAGCGCCGCCGCGCCGAGGGTGGCCGCCACCACCGCCGCCGCACCGGCCATGTCCTTGCGCATCAACGTCATCGCCGGCACCGGCTTGATCGAGATGCCGCCGGTGTCGAACGTGATGCCCTTGCCGACCAGCACCACGTGGGTGCGGGCGTCGGCCGGCCGCCAGTCCAGCTCGACCAGGCGCGGACCGTGGGCCGAGCCGCCACCCACCGCGAGGATGCCGCCGAAGCCCTCGGCGGCCAGCTCGGCCGGCTCGCGCACCCGCAGGTGCAGGTCCGGCACGCCGTCGGTCAGCGCGGCCACCTGCCCGGCGAACCACTCCGGGTTCTTGACCGAGGAGGGGGTGTTGGTCAGGTCGCGGGCCAGCCGGGTCATCCGGGCGGTGGTCCGGGCCGTCTCGAGCACGACCAGGTACGGGTCCGGATCGGCCACCAGCAGGTCGACCTCGGCGAGCGCGGGCCGGTCGCCGGCGTCGGTCAGCCGGAAGCGGTACGAGGCCAACAGCAGCCCCTCGGCGAGGCCCCGGACGGCGGCCGGGGACGCGTCCGCCGGCAGCGCCACCGTGATGTGCGTCTCATCTACGGCGGCGCGGGCCACCGCGGCGCCGGCCCGCCGCCAGCTCGCCTCGTCCCCGTCGCCGATGCCGACTAGGAGCAGCGCGGCCGGGGTGCCCCCCGGGCGGAACTGGGTCCGGGCCTCACCGGCCCGGCCGGTGAGCCGGGCGGCCGGAGCCAGCGCGGCGGCCTCGTCGACGACGCCGTCGGGCAGCGCCACCGCGGTCGGTACGGGCACGGCCGGAGTCTCGCCGCCCGCCCCCTCCTCAGCCGGTCGAAGGGGCAGGACGAGGGTGTCGAGCCGGTCGGGCTCGGCGACCAGGCGGATGGCGAGCACGCGGGACCGCACCTCCAGGAAAAGGGATCGCGGAGCGCGGTGATCCCACGGCGCTCCGCGCGGTGAAGCCCTGAGCCACCGGCAGGGCCGGTGGCTCAGGGTATGACGAACCGTCCGGGCGACGGCTGCCGCCCAAACCGCTCCTCGCTCAGCCGGCGGCCGCCTTCAGCGCGTCACCGAGCGCGTTGGCCTCGTCGGGAGTCATCTCGACGACGAGCCGGCCACCGCCCTCCAGCGGGACCCGCATGACGATGCCCCGGCCCTCCTTGGTGACTTCCAGCGGACCGTCGCCCGTCCGCGGCTTCATCGCCGCCATGTTGTCTCCCCTCAGACCTACACCAGGGTCGGTGGGTTGCCCCACAGCCACTTCGTCATGACCACCCGCAACCTACGCGGGGGTGTCGACTGACGATTTTCCCTGATGAACACCGCCGGACCCAAACCGAAGCAGCATTGATGTAACAGCATCTAGCTTATCTTGAGAAGGCCTGTCACAATGTGCGGTCATGCAGGCACGGTCGGCACTCTTCGACCTGTACGGCGACTACCTCCGGCCGAGGGGTGGCCGGGCACCGGTTGCCGCCCTGGTCAAGCTGCTGGCGCCGCTCGGGATCGCCCCGCCCGCCGTGCGTACGGCGGTGTCCCGGATGGTGCGCCAGGGCTGGCTCGACCCGTGCCGGCTCACCTCCGGACCGGGATATTCGATCACACCGAAAGCCGGCCGCCGGCTCGACGAGGCGGCCGCCCGGATCTACCGCACCGGCCGGTTCAGCTGGGACGGCCGGTTCGACCTGCTCGTGCTGGAGGCGCCCGCGGCCCGCCGGGAACGCCAGCGGCTCGCCGCCAACCTGCGCTTCCTCGGCTACGGCACGCTCGACGAGCAGACCTGGGTGGCCACCCGCCCGGCCGACGACGTCGACCTGCTGCTCGCCGAGGCGGGCGTCCGGTTCGAGCGGTTCACCGCCGCGCACGCCGCGGGCACCCCGGGCGCGATGGGCGTGGTGCGCCGCGCCTGGGACCTCGCCGAGATCGGTCGGGCCTACGAGCAGTTCGTCGCCGAGCAGCGCCCGCTGCTGGCCGGGGTGACCGTGCGCAGCGGCGACGAGGAGGCGTACGCCGCCCGGTTCCGGCTGGTGCACGCGTGGCGTACCTTTCTGTTCCGGGACCCGCAGCTGCCGCCGGCGCTGCTGCCCGAACGCTGGCCCGGCACCGCCGCGGCCAGCTTCTTCGACCGGCACGCGGCCCGGCTCCGGCCGGCCGCGGACCGGTACGTCGAGCAGTGCCTCGACGCCGGCAACCGCATCGTCCGACAGAAGGGTCGTTAGAGACGTGACCGAGCCGCTGCTGGTCGACCGCACCGACGCCGTCGTCACCCTGACCCTGAACCGCCCGACCGCGATGAACGCGCTCGACGTGGCGCTCAAGGAGGCGCTCCGGGACACCCTGGCCGAGCTGGAGAACGACCGGTCCTGCCGGGCCGTGGTGCTGGCCGGCGCGGGCGGGTCGTTCAGCGCCGGCCAGGACCTGCGCGAGCACGTCCGGACGCTGGAGTCGGGCGACGGCAAGCCGCTGGACACCGTCCGGGCGCACTACAACCCGATCGCCGCCCGGCTGGCCAACCTGCCGAAGCCGGTGGTCGCCGCGGTGCGCGGGATGGCCGCCGGGGCGGGCGCCTCGCTGGCCTTCCTGGCCGACCTGCGGATCGGCGGGCCGTCGACCAGCTTCCTGATGGCCTTCGCCAAGGTGGGGCTCGCCGCCGACACCGGCGCCTCCTGGACGCTGCCCCGGCTGGTCGGCCACGCCAAGGCGGTGGAGCTGCTGATGCTGGCCGAGCCGGTCCGCGCCGAGGAGGCCTGCCGGCTCGGGCTGCTCAACCGCCTGGTCGACGACGACGAGCAGGTGCTGCCGACCGCTCAGGAGCTGGCCGCCCGGCTGGCCGCCGGCCCGACCGTCGCGTACGGGGCGATCAAGCGGCAGCTCTCCATCGCCGACGCGGGCACCCTCGCCGACGCGCTGGCCGCCGAGGCGCAGGCCCAGTCGATCTGCGGGGCCACCGACGACCACCGCGCGGCCACCTTCGCCTTCGTCAACAAGCAGAAGCCGGCCTTCGAGGGCCACTGACCCGCCCCGGGCGGGTCAGTCGTCCTCCTCCGGATCCTGGTTGGCCTCGGCGCCGAGCACGAACGCCTGCATGGCCAGCTCGTCGCCGGACGGCGAGACGAAGGCGGGCAACTCGCGCGGGCCCAGCTCCTGCACGTACGCCCAGAACAGCCGGACCGCCTCGGCCGGTGACTCGGCCTCGATCGGCAGGTCGAGGCTGACCAGCCAGGAGCGCCGCTCCTTCGGCGGACCGAGCCGGTCGACCAACTGCCGGAAGACCGCCGGGTCCAGCGCGCTAACCGGCCCGTCGAGCACCAGCGCGTCGACCGGCACCGGCTCGTCGAAGGCCCGCCGGGTGTACGCCACCACCAGCTCCGCCGGACCCCGATCGGACAGCGGATCGTCCGGGTCCTCCGGCGCCTCGCCGGTCGGCGCGACCACCCGGCCCAGCGCCACCAGCCGCGGCGGCTCGTCGGCCAGCACCGCGACCTGGTCACCCGGGCGGGGGCGGGCGGCGCCGTCGAGGCCGGTCAGCTCCAGCGTGTCGTGATGGACGAGCCGCTCGGCGTCGTAGCGCCCGGCCGGCAGCAGCACCGCCCAGACGCCGGTGCCGCCGGCGTGGCCCGTCCCGTTCACCCGGTGCGCGGTGTCGGTCGTCATGCCCTCATCCCATCACGCCGCGTCGGGCGTCACGACGTGGCAGCCCGCGAGGTGGTCGTCGACCATTCCGGTGGCCTGCATCAGCGCGTACGCGGTGGTGGGGCCGACGAACCGGAAGCCGCGCTTCTTGAGCGCCTTGGCCATCGCGGTGGACTCGGCGGTCAGCGCCGGCACCTGAGCGAACGACGTGGGGCGGCCGGCCCGGGGCGGTGGCGCGTACGACCAGAGCAGCTTGCCGAGCCCCTCCGGCAGGTCCAGCGCGGCGCGGGCGTTGGCGATCGCCGCCTCGATCTTGGCGCGGTTGCGGACGATGCCGGCGTCGGCCAGCAACCGGGTCACGTCGGCCTCGCCGTAGCCGGCCACGGTGGGGATGTGGAAGTCGTCGAAGGCGAGCCGGAAGTTGGCCCGCTTGCGCAGGATGGTCAGCCAGGACAGGCCGGACTGGAACGCCTCCAGCGTCATCCGCTCGTAGAGCGCGTCGTCGCCGTGCAGCGGCCGGCCCCACTCCGTGTCGTGGTAGACGGCGTAGTCGGGGGTGCTCGCCCCCCAGGCGCAGCGGGGCAGCCCGTCGGCGCCGATCACCAGGTCATTCACGGCGTACACGGTAGGCCAATCCCCCGACACACCCATTGCCTCCGGCCCGGCCGGCTGCCTATGGTGCCGGTTACCGGTCGGTAGGTGTGCGCCGTCACACCCCACCGGTGGGCGCACGCACGGCACCGACAGCGGGAGGCGGCAATGAAGGAGTTCCCGGACGTCATCGCCTGGTCGATCCCGGCCTTCCTGCTGCTCGTCGTGCTTGAACGGGTCTCCTACCTGCTGCACCGCGACGACGACGAGGTGGGCTACGGGGGCGCCGACACCGCCACCAGCCTGGCGATGGGGCTGGGCAGCGTCTTCACCGACCTGCTCTGGAAGGTCCCGATCGCCGCCGCGTACGCGCTGCTCTACGCGCTCACCCCGCTGCGGGTCGCCGAGTTGTGGTGGAGCTGGCCGCTGATCCTGCTCGCGCAGGACTTCTGCTACTACTGGTCGCACCGGAGCCACCACGTGGTCCGGTTCCTCTGGGCCTCGCACGTGGTGCACCACTCGTCCCAGCGGTTCAACCTCTCCACCGCGCTGCGCCAGCCGTGGACCGGGCTGACCAGCTGGGTCTTCTACATCCCGCTGATCCTCGTCGGGGTGCACCCGGCGGTGCTGGCCTTCGCCGGCTCGGTCAACCTGCTCTACCAGTTCTGGATCCACACCGAGCGGATCGACAAGCTGCCCCGCTGGTACGAGGCGGTGTTCAACACCCCGTCGCACCACCGGGTGCACCACGCGTCGCAGGGCAGCTACCTGGACCGCAACTACGGCGGCATCCTGATCGTCTGGGACCGGCTGTTCGGCTCGTTCGCCCCGGAGCGGGAGCGCTGCGTCTACGGGCTGACCAAGAACATCGACACCTACAACCCGCTCCGGGTGGCCTTCCACGAGTACGCCTCGATCGCCCGCGACCTGCGCGCGGCGGCGAGCTGGCGGCACCGGGCCGGGGTGCTGTTCCGCACGCCGGGCTGGCGGCCCGAGGCCGCGCCCGCACCGGCCGCCCCGGCACCGCCCACCCCGGTCACCACCCGCTGAACCATCCGGCCACCGGGCCGGGCCGGGCGGGGATCAGGGCAGGCGGCCCTGCTCGACCAGCCGGGCGAACCTCTTCAGCGCCTGGGTGAGGCCGAACTTGGAGCCGGGCCAGAGCACCGGCCGGGCCACCCGGCCGGCCGTACCGCCCGGCAGGTGGAACCACTCGTGCCAGACCACCTGGGTGCGGTCCCGCGCCAACTGGGTGCAGCGCAGCACGCCGGGGCCGCGCAGCAGCCGCCCGCAGTGCACCACCCGCACCTCGTACGGCGGGTCCACCTGGACCACCCGCATCTCGTCCCGGAGCACGGCCGGGCCCAGCGTGGTGACCGCCTCGACGAGGCTGCCCTCGCCGCCGTCGCCCTCGACCACCCGGACGGTGGTGAACGGGATCCACTCGGACTGCCGCTCCCACGCGGTCAGTGCCGCGAAGACCCGGTCGGCCGGGGCGTTGACGATCACCGTGGCGGTCACCTCGCCGGCGCCCGGCTGGGCCGCCTCGCGCAGATCGTCCGCTCCCTCGGAGCCGCTCACACCGGCTCCGACCGGGCCACCGGCCCGTGCCGGCCGTCCTCCGGTTCGCCCGGTCCGTCCTCGGTTCCGGCGGGTGGCCGGTGTGCCGGTCCGGCCCCGTTCCCGGTTCCCGGCGCACCCTCGGCACCCGGCGTGTCACCAGCCGCCGTCCCCGCTGCGGTCCCGGCCGGCTCGGCGGCGGTCCCGGTGGCCGTCGTCGGCCGGGCGAAGGCATCCGACCCGGTCGCGGGCCGGGCAGAGGCGTCCCGCCCGGTCGCCGCCGGCTCGGCGAACACCACGGGCTCGGAGACCGCGGGCCCGGCGGACACGGTGGGCTCGGAGACGGCCGGCCCGGCGGAAACTGTCGGATCGGTGGCGCCGGCTGCCGGCGGAGCGGGCGTGGCCGGACCGCCGGTGCCGGCGGACTGCTCCCGGGCCCGGCGCAGCGCGTCGGCGTCGGCGATCCGCCCCTCGCGCAGCGCGGTCACCTCCGCCTCCAGCACGCCGATCAGCTCGGACTTGTAGCCGATGTCGTAGGCCGCCCGGCGCATCGCCTGGTCGACCTGGGCCATCCGGTAGCCGCGCAGCGCGGTGTCGAACCGGACCTCGCCGACGTCCGACTCGCGCAGCGGACGGGCACCCGGCAGCGGCACCGCCCGGCCGTCCGGCTCGGCCGGCGCGAGGCCGGGATCCCGGCCGGTGACCAGCACCGTCACCCCGAACACCACGGCCGCGACGGTCAACGCGACGACCAGCAGGAGCAGAACCTGACCCATGCACAGATCGTGGCATGTCGAACGGGCCGGAGCGACCCCACCACCCACCCCGTGGCCGGATGTCTCCGGTCCGACCCGTCGACCTGCGCCGACCGCCGCCCGACCAGCCGGGCGACGCGGGCGTGCCCGGCCCGGTGGGCCCGACCGCGCCCGCCGGACGTCGGCGTCCCCGCCGGTGGCACCGCCCGTCCGGGCGGTCGGAGGTGGCGGCCGGCGACCGGATAGCGTCGTGAACGGCCGACGACAGGCGGTCGGTGGCGGATCTCGGGAGGCGGCATGGCCGGAGCGCTTCGGCTCGGTGCGCGGACGTTCGACCCCGGTGAGCTTGTGGTGATGGCGATCGTCAACCGGACGCCGGACTCGTTCTTCGACCGGGGCGCCACGTTCGCCGCCGACAGCGCGCTGCGCGCGGTGGAGCGGGCGGTCGAGGAGGGCGCCGGGATCATCGACATCGGCGGGGTCAAGGCTGGGCCGGGAGCCGAGGTCGACGTGGCCGAGGAGATCCGCCGCACGGTGGACACCATCGCCGCCGTCCGGGCCGCGTTCCCGGAGGTGGTGATCTCGATCGACACCTGGCGGGCCGAGGTGGCGACGGAGGCGGTGGCGGCCGGCGCCGACCTGCTCAACGACACCTGGTCCGGCGCCGACCCCGCGCTGGCCCGGGTGGCCGCCGAGACCGGCGCCGGGCTGGTCTGCTCGCACGCCGGCGGGCTGGCGCCGCGGACCAGGCCGCACCGCGCGGCCTTCGACGACGTGGTGGCCGACGTGGTCGCGACGGTGACCCGGCTCGCCGAGCGCGCGGTCGCGCTGGGCGTACGCCGGGACGGCATCCTGATCGACCCCGCGCACGACTTCGGCAAGAACACCCGCCACTCGCTGGAGATCACCCGCCGGTTGGACGAGCTCTCCGGCACCGGCTGGCCGCTGCTGGTCGCGCTGTCGAACAAGGACTTCATCGGCGAGACGCTGGACCTGCCGGTGGCCGAGCGGCTGGAGGGCACCCTGGCGGCGACCGCGGTGTCCGCCTGGCTGGGCGCCCGGGTGTTCCGGGCCCACCAGGTGCGCCCGACCCGCCGGGTGCTGGACATGGTCGCCTCGATCCGGGGTGACCGGCCGCCGACGTCGACCCGGCGCGGCCTCGCCTGACTCCCTTCGGGGCCGGGCGTTCGGGCACCGGTCACCGACCGCCCATGACGCTGCCGGCGCCGATCGCCCGCTGCCGACCGCCCGGTCGGCGCAGCCGGCCGGCACGATCGCCGGACGCCGCCCGGGTCAGGTCCAGCGCAGGATGTTCCTACGCCACGCGTAGAGGATGCCGAGCGCCAGCACCGCCACGAAGACCGCCATCTCGACCACGGTGACCAGCCCGAAGCCCGGCCGGTCGAAGACGACCGCCCACGGGAAGAGGAAGACCGACTCCACCGCGAACAGCACGTACAGGTACGCGTACACGTAGTACCGGATCTGCATCTGGGCCCAGTCGCCGCCGACCGGATCGAGCCCGCACTCATAGCTGGCCCGCTTGCCCGCGGGATCAGCCGGACGGGCAGGACGTAACACCCGGTTGGCCGAGAACGCCACGACAAAGAAGAGGACGCTGACGAGCAGCAGCAGCCCGAGCGTCGCGTACGAGCCCAGGTAACCGGTCACGCCGGCAGCCTACCGTCCCGCCCGGGCGGTCGTTTCGGACACGTTACGAATTTGTTTTCCGGTGGGACTAGTGCTCTGGGGCAAATGTCACGATTATTGGATCCTCACCCCTGGTCACACCGGAGGACAGATGGCCCGCGCAGACGTATCGCCCGCTCGGCGGGCGCGTGGCCGGCGCGTCACGCCGCTGTTGGCGATCCCGCTCGCGCTCGGGCTGGCGATCCCCGTCCTGCCCGGCTGGGCGACAGCCGCACCGACCGCCGCCCGGGTCACCACTGGTGGCACGGTGCCGGCGGACGAACCGGACGAGCAGACTCCGACCGCCGACCCGACGGACACCGGGCCGGTGCCCACGACCGCGCCACCGACCAGCCCGGAGACGACGCCTTCGGCGACACCGACCGCCGGCCCCGACCCGTCCGCCACCGATTCCGGGAGCCCGGCCCCGACCACGGGCCCGCCGACCACCACCGCGCCCCCGCCGCCGGATCCGGTGCCGCCGGTCCGGCCGTCCGCGCCCGGTCCCGGCGCCCCGCCGGCCAGCCCGCTCGGCGTCCAGGTCAGCACCGACGACATCGAACTCTCCGGCGGGTACTGGAACTCGGCCAGCACGGTGACCACCCTGCGGGTCAGCGTCACCAACACCGGTGCCGCGCGGGAGCGGGTCCGGCTCAGGTACACCCTGCCCGCCGGGCTGACCGACGCGGGCACGGTCGGCTGCGTCGCCACCGGGGGCGGCGAGCACCGCTGTGGAGAGTGGACGACCGCGCCCGGCGCGCGGTTCAGCACCCGGCTGAAGATCCGGGTCAGCGGCACCGCCTGGCGGAAGATGCCGCTCAGCGGCTCGGTCCGGGTCACCGCGACCGCGCCCGGCACGGCCGGCTCGGTGAGCGACAACGAGGGCTTCGCGGTGCTCTTCCCGCCCGGCCCGCCGGTGCCCGGCATCGCGCTGCATGCCGACGAGGTCGCCTTCGACATCAGCGGCGGTGCGACCGAACTCGCCGTCCGGCTCGGCAACACCGGCCGGGTGGACGCCACCGGCCGGGTCGAGGTGGTCCTGAGCGTGCCGACGCCACCGGCCGGCTGCACCGCCGTCGCGGCGAACCGGACCCGGTGTGCGGCCGGCTCGGTACCGGCGGGGCGTACCGCCGAGCTGCGCCTGCCGGTGGTCGCGACGCCGGAGGCCCAGCACGCGGCCCCGCTCTCCGGCGCGGTGGTCGGGCAGCTCGACCCGCGCAACGGCCGGACCCGGCAGGTGCAGATGAGCTTCCGGATCACCGCGGCGGTCGCCCTGGCCACGCCGGTGGCCTCGCCCCCCGCGCCCACCGGTTCGCAGGGGGTGGTGGCCGCCACCGCCCCGGTCCTCGACCGCGACGGCGGGTTGAGCTCGGTGCAGCGGACCGCGATCCTGCTGATCGCGGTCTCCACGCTGCTGGTGGTGCTCGCCCTGGCGCTGGCCACCACCTCGCTGCGCCGGCGGATGACCGCTCCGGTCCCGGACCCGACGGCCCGGCCCGCGATCCCGGAGTGACCGACCGCGACGGAGCCCGGTGGACCGGTCGCCGACCGGTGATCTGGATTACGGCGGGCGGGGCGAAACGCCGCAGGACAGGACAAAGTACGGCCATTTCCGGTCCCAGTCGGCGGACCTCCGGGGAGGTTGCCCGGGTGATCCGACGTAGTCTCTGAGATGAGGAACGACAGCGGGCCGGACCAGCCACGGACGGCCGGTGCGGCGGTGCGTCAAGGAGGTCACGTGGCCGGGCAAGGCGAGGTCACCATCATGTTCAGCCGCCCGCGCGGCCGTGCTGAGCGAAGCGAGGTGCAGGCGTGACCAAGCAGATCCGCCAACTGGACCGGGTGGTCATCCGGTTCGCCGGCGACTCGGGTGACGGCATGCAGTTGACCGGCGACCGGTTCACCTCGGAGACGGCGCAACTGGGCAACGACATCTCCACGCTGCCGAACTTCCCCGCCGAGATCCGGGCTCCTGCCGGCACCCTGCCCGGCGTGTCGAGCTTCCAGGTGCACTTCGCCGACTACGACATCCTGACCCCGGGTGACGCGCCGAACGTGCTGGTCGCGATGAACCCGGCGGCGCTGAAGGCCAACCTGGCGGATCTGCCCCGCGGCGCGGACATCATCGTCAACACCGACGAGTTCACCAAGCGCAACCTGGCCAAGGTGGGCTACCAGGTCAGCCCGCTGGAGGACGACTCGCTCGCCGGCTACGTGGTGCATCCGGTGGCGTTGACGTCGATGACCATCGGCGCGCTCGCCGACCAGGAGGTGTCCAAGAAGGACGCCGAGCGGGCGAAGAACATGTTCGCCCTGGGTCTGCTGTCGTGGATGTACTCGCGGCCGTACGAGTCGACGCTGCGGTTCCTGGAGCGGAAGTTCGCGGCGCGGCCGGAGTTGGTCGCGGCGAACATCGCCGCCTTCCGGGCCGGCTGGAACTTCGGTGAGACGACCGAGGACTTCGCCGTCCGCTACGAGGTCAAGCCGGCGAAGATGCCGCCGGGCACGTACCGCAACATCACCGGCAACGCCGCCCTCTCGCTCGGCCTGGTCGCCGCCGGCGTCCGCTCCGGGCTGCCGGTCTTCCTCGGCGCCTACCCGATCACCCCGGCCTCGGACATCCTGCACGAGTTGAGCAAGCACAAGCGCTTCGGCGTGCTCACCATGCAGGCCGAGGACGAGATCGCCGCGGTCGGCGCGGCGCTGGGCGCCTCCTACGGCGGCGCCCTCGGCGTCACCACCACCAGCGGCCCCGGCGTGGCACTGAAGAGCGAGACCATCTCCCTCGCCGTGGCGCTGGAACTGCCCCTGGTCATCGTCGACGTGCAGCGCGCCGGCCCGTCGACCGGTATGCCGACCAAGACCGAGCAGGCCGACCTGAACATGGCGCTCTACGGCCGCCACGGCGAGGCGCCGGTGGCGGTGATCGCGCCGAAGTCGCCGGCGGACTGCTTCTACGCGGCCCTGGAGGCGGCCCGGATCGCGCTCACCTACCGGACTCCGGTGATCCTGCTGTCGGACAACTACGTCGCCAACGGCTCGGAGCCGTGGCTCCTGCCCGACGTGGCGGCGCTGCCGGATCTGCGGGTCGAGTTCGCCACGAAGCCCAACGGCGAGGACGGCACCACCTTCCTGCCGTACCTGCGGGACCCGGAGACCCTGGCCCGGCCGTGGGCGATCCCCGGCACCCCCGGCCTGGAGCACCGGATCGGCGGGTTGGAGAAGGCCGACAAGACCGGCGACATCTCCTACGACCCGGCCAACCACGACTTTATGGTCCGCACCCGGGCGGCCCGGATCGAGGCGATCCCGGTGCCCGCCGTCGAGGTCGACGACCCCGAGGGCGACGCCCGGGTCCTGGTGCTCGGCTGGGGCTCGACGTACGGGCCGATCGGCGCCGCCTGCCGGGCCCTGCGCCAGCGCGGGCTGTCGGTCGCGCAGGCGCACCTGCGGCACCTGGCCCCGATGCCGGCCAACCTCGAGACGGTGCTGCGCTCGTACGACCGGGTGGTCATCCCCGAGATGAACCTCGGCCAGCTGGCGCACGTGATCCGGGCGAAGTACCTGGTCGACGCGATCAGCTACAACCAGGTCCGCGGCCTGCCGTTCACCGCCGCGGAGCTGGAGACGATGCTGGAAGAGGTCCTGAAGAATGTCTGAGCCCATCGCGCTGAAGCTCACCGCCAAGGACTTCAAGTCCGACCAGGAAGTGCGCTGGTGCCCCGGCTGCGGCGACTACGCCATCCTCGCCGCCGTGCAGCAGTTCATGCCCGAGCTGAACATCCCCCGCGAGCGGATCGTGTTCGTCTCCGGCATCGGCTGCTCGTCCCGCTTCCCGTACTACATGAACACCTACGGGATGCACTCCATCCACGGCCGCGCCCCGGCGATCGCCACCGGCCTGTCGGCCACCCGGCCGGACCTCTCGGTGTGGGTGGTCACCGGCGACGGCGACGCCCTGTCCATCGGCGGCAACCACCTCATCCACGCGCTGCGCCGCAACGTCAACCTCAAGATCCTTCTGTTCAACAACCGGATCTACGGGCTGACCAAGGGGCAGTACTCGCCCACCTCCGAGGTCGGCAAGATCACCAAGTCGACGCCGGTCGGGTCCGCCGACGCCCCGTTCAACCCGATCTCCCTCGCCCTCGGCGCGGAGGCCACCTTCGTCGGCCGGACCATCGACTCCGACCGCAAGCACCTGCAGTCGGTGCTGCGGGCGGCGGCCGAGCACCAGGGGTCGGCGTTCGTGGAGATCTACCAGAACTGCAACATCTTCAACGACGGCGCCTTCGACCAGCTCAAGGAGCCGGCCACCCGGGACGACTACCTGATCCGGCTGGAGCACGGGCAGCCGATCACGTTCGGCAGGGACGGCCAGTACTGCGTCGTCCACCCGCCCGGCGGGTTCGGCCTGGAGGTGCGGGAGACCGCGGCCACCAGCCCCGACGAGATCGTCGTTCACGACGCCACGGTCACCGACCCGGCGTACGCGTTCGCGCTGTCCCGGCTGCCCGGCCTCGACCTGCGCAACACCCCCATCGGGGTGTTCCGCTCGGTGGACCGCCCCTCCTACGACAGCGTCGTGCAGGAGCAGCTCGCCACCGCCCGGGCGAAGGTCACCGACACTCCGGAACAGCAACTCGCCGGCCTGCTCGCCAGCGGCGACACCTGGACGATCCTCTGATCCACGACTGAGCGCACGGCACAGGGCGGTCGTCCCCCACGTGGGGGACGACCGCCCTGTCCGGTTGTCCAGGTGACCCCTCAGCCGACCGAGGCCGGCACCCATAGCTCGTCGATGGCGCGCTCGGCCGCCGCGAGGCTCTCCTCGTGCAGCGGGATCAACTCGGCCATGGCCGGGTTGACCGGAGCGAGGGTCAGCTCGGCGGCGATGAAGCGCGGTGCCAGGCCGGTCATGGAGAGGCCGTGCGGCAGCCAGGGCTCGGCGTGGTCCCAGCCCTCGCGCGGGGTGCCCGCGCCGTAGCCACCGCCCCGGCTGGCCAGCACGATGAACTCCCGATCGCCCAGCAGGCCGCTCTGGGTCTGCGGGTCGAACGCCAGCCCCGGTGCGATCAGGTGGTCCACCCAGGTCTTCACGCTGCTCGGGGCGGCGTAGTTGTACAGCGGGAGCCCGAGCAGCACCGTGTCGGCCCGCCTGACCTCGTCGACCAGCCGCTCGGTCAGCTGCCAGGACGCGCGCTGCGCCGGGGTGTGCTGGTCGGCCGGCACCATCCGGGCCAGCCCACCCGCCTCGTCCAGGTGCGGCAGCGGCTCTCTGCCCAGGTCACGGTAGGTCACCGTGCCACCCGGATGGGCGGCCCGCCAGGCGGCGGCCGCGCGGGCGGTGAGTCGCCGGCTGACCGAGTGCTCCCCCCGGATGCTCGAGTCGATGTGCAACAGGTGTGACATTTGGCTAACCCTCCACAGATCGTTTGTGTAGCGCCAACCATTTATAGCAGGCCGATGGTCCGTGCACGGGTAGACTGGGTCACATGCCTGCCCTGCCGGTCGACCGGCCGGAACGCCGGTCGGGGGCGCTGCTCGACCACCTGGCCCGGCGGTTCCGGCTGCGGTCGGAGTCGGTGCTAGCACCACTCGGCCTGCGCCCGCGACACCTCGTCGCGCTCACCGTGCTGCGCGAGGCGGGCGGCATCAGCCAGCAGGCCCTCGCCGGCCGGCTCGAGATCGACGCGACGAACGTGGTCGGGCTGCTCAACGACCTTGAACAGGCCGGGCTGGTGGAGCGGCGACGCTCGGCGGAGGATCGCCGGCGGCACGTCGTCGAACTCACCGCGGACGGTGCGAAACGCCTCAACGAGGCCGAATGCGCCCTGGCTGTGGCCGAGGACGACGTGCTCGGAGCGCTGGCGCCCGCCGAGCGGGAAACGCTCTACGACCTGCTCCGACGAGCGACCAGCGGGACGGCGCCGAACTGCGTCGAGGCAGCCGGGTACGAGTCAGGGCCCGACGACCAATGCTGAACACCGGGCGGGACCGGAACGCGGCTCGCCCGACCCGGGCACCGGGGGCGGGCCCGGCGCGGTCAGGCGGTGGGAGCCGACTGGGGACGGTCGTCGCGGACGTGGACCAGCATGTCGCCGGTCTCGATCACCGCACCCGCCCGGTCCGCCAGGGTGACCACCTTGCCCCGCCGGACCAGGGCGATGACCAGCGAATCCAGCTCCCGGGGCGAGCGGCCGACCTCGTGGCGCTCGGCCGAGCGCATGGCCAGCGCCATCCCCTGCCCGGGCGTGAGCAGGTCCTCCACCACGTCGATCAGCGGCGGGGCGGAGGTGGAGAGCCCCAGCAGCCGGCCGGCGGTCGCCGACGAGACGATCACGTGGTGCGCGCCGCTCTGCTTCAGCAGCGGAGCGTTCTCGGCCTCCCGGGCGGCGGCGATGATCCGCACCTGCCCCGCGGTCAGCTGGCGTACAGTCAGCGCCACCAGGACCGACGCGTCGTCGCTGTCGGTCGCGATGATCACCGCCTTGGCGTGCCGGACGTGTGCCTCGTTGAGCACCGACGAGCGGGTCGCCGAACCCTCGATCGCGACCAGTCCCGCCGAGGTGGCCTGCCGCAGCGCCGCGCCGTTGCGCTCCACCACCACGATCCGCGACTTGTCCAGACCGTTCTCCAGCAGCGCGGAGACCGCGCTGCGGCCCTTGGTGCCGTAGCCGCAGATGATGACGTGGTCCTTCACGGTTCTCCTCCACCGCGACAGGCGACGGCCGGTGCGGTACTGCTCGGTCAGGACTTCCAGCGTGGTGCCGACCAGGATGATCAGGAAGAGCACCCGGGCGGGGGTGATGTACACGACGTTGATCAGCCGCGCGCTCTGGCTGACCGGGGTGATGTCGCCGTAGCCGGTGGTGGAGAGGGTCACCACCGTGTAGTAGAAGCAGTCGAGGAGGGTGAGCCGGTCCTCGTTGACGTCCCGGTAGCCGTCCCGGTCGAGGTAGACCACGGCGGCGGTGGTCAGGACCAGCCCGATCGCCGCCGCCAGGCGCATGCTCAACGCGCTCAGCGGCCCCCGTCGCTGGGCGGGAAAATGGATCACCGCAGGACCTGCCCCGACTCCACCGACGCGTGCACGCCCACAACATAGCGGTTTCCACGGCGGTCGCACGCCCGGAGGGTGATCACGCGGACGCCCCACTGCGGCCGACGACGACCGGGCCGGCCGGGACGGCGGCGACCGGGCATGATGGGGGTGTCCGGAGACGGCGACCACGAGAGTGAGGCCGGCATGTCGTTGCTGCGACGAGTGATCGGCGGAGTGCTGCGCCGGCTCCGGCTGCGGCAGGGCCGCACGCTGCGCGAGGTGGCCGTGGCCGCCGGGGTGTCGGTGCCCTATCTGTCCGAGATCGAGCGGGGCCGCAAGGAGGCCTCGTCGGAGGTGCTCGCGGCGATCTGCCGGGCGCTCGGCATCCGCCTCTCCGACCTGCTGGAGGAGGCGCGGGACGACCTGCGCCGGGTGGAGCCGCGCATCCCCGCCGCACCGCGGGCCGCGCTGACCCGGCTGGAGCGGGTGCCGGTCTCCCGCCACGAGGAGACCGGTCCACGCCTGGCGGTCGGTCCGCATGCCGGCGGGACGCGGGTCGGCTTCGGCCCCGGGGCCGGCGAGCCGAGGCCGTACACCGGCGGGTCGGTGGTGCTCACGGTCGGCGCGCCGACGTACGCCGGCGGTGGGCTGCCGATGGTCGGGTCGACCGTCGGCGGGGCCGGGCTGCGCGTCCGGCTGATCCCCTCCGCCCCGGCCGGGCGCCCGCGTCCGCGTATCTCGAACGCGCTGGCCAGGAGGCGGGCCCGGGCGGGCCGGCGGCGGCTGACCCCCGCCTAGCCCGGCCCGGTTCTGCCCAGGGCGGATCTGCCGCGGGCAGAAACCCTGGGCTCCGCCCGCGCTCCGCCGGAGGCTGGAAGCGCCGGTCCCCCGGGCGGTTCCGCCGCCCGCCGGCACGGTGGAGGGCGGACGCGATGATCGAGAGCGGCATACGGATGCTGGACGGCGGGCAACCGACCTTCGGCGACCAGGTCTTCGAGCGGCTGCTGAAGGAACGGATCGTCTTCCTCGGCACCGAGGTGACCGACGCGACGGCGAACCAGATCTGCGCCCAGATCCTGCTGCTCGCCGCCGAGGACGCCGAGCGGGACATCTACCTCTACATCAACTCGCCGGGCGGCTCGGTGAGCGCCGGCATGGCCGTCTACGACACCATGCGGTACGTCCGCAACGACGTGGCCACCCTGGCGCTCGGCTTCGCCGGCTCGATGGGGCAGTTCCTGCTCTGCGCCGGTGCGGCCGGTAAGCGCTTCGCGCTGCCGCACTCGCGGATCATGATGCACCAGCCGTCCGGCGGGATGGGTGGCACCGCCGCGGACATCACCATCCAGGCCGAGAACATGCTGCACGTGAAGCGGACCATGCAGGAGCTGATCGCCCGGCACAGCGGGCGCGCCCTGGAGGAGATCCAGCGGGACTGGGACCGGGACCGTTGGTTCACCGCCGAGCAGGCCCGCGAGTACGGCCTGGTCGACCGGGTGCTCACCACGGCCGAGCAGCTCCCGGTGGGCTGACGGCCCGGGCCGTGACGGGAGCGGTCCGGGTATGACGCGCGGCGGCGGCCGGCGATGGTCCCGCCGGCCGCCGTCGCGTGCCCCTCTCGGCGGGCCGGCACAGCCGGCCCGCGGTCCCGTCAGGGCAGGTCGACGAAGTCGTCCAGGAAGTCCCGGGCGCTGTCGCTGTCGAGCCGGTAGGTCACGTTGGTGGCATAGCAGGGGGCGTCGCCGGTGATCGTGGTCGACGCCAGAATCCGCTGCCCGCCCAGGGTGAGGAAGTTCGGGCCGCCGGAGTCGCCGTAGCAGGCGCCCCCGTAGTCCCGGCTGGCGTTCATGGCCAGGCGCACCCAGGTGTCGTTCAGCGCGTTGAAGCCGACCTCGGCCTTCATCCGCACCCCGCCGCCCGGGTGCACGTGCCCGCCCGGCTCGCGCTGGGCCTCGGCGGTGCCGTAGCCCATGACCTCCCAGCGGGCCGCGTCGAGCGCGCGGGAGCCGAGCGCGTCGAGCTGCCCGGCGCCGGGCAGGGCGGCCGGGGTGAAGTCCCACCGCCGGTCCAGCTCCGCCGCCTGGGCGGCGTCGAAGGTGACCACGGAGATGTCGTGCGAGTCCGCGGAGTTGCCCGGGTAGTCCGGGTGGACGTGCTCGGTGCCCTCGACCGCGACGGCGGCGGCCACCTGCGCCGGGCTGAGACCGGCGGCCTTGGCGGCGGCCAGCGCGCCCTCGACGTCCTGGGCGAGTGAGACGTAGAACCGGGCGCCCGGGGCCCAGTCGGTGGTGCAGTGCGACGCGGTCAGGAAGACGTCCCGGTCGATCATGGTGCCGGAGCAGTACCAGTCGACGACGTCCGGCGTGCCGGGGTCGCCGTCGCGGTCCCACTGCACGATCAGGGCGCCGACCTCGGTGCGTTCCGGGGCGGGCAGGGCGTTGTAGGTGTTGATCGCCGCCGCGGGCACGGCGGCGGCGAGGGCGGCGCCGAGCGCTGCGGTGGTAAGGGTGGCGAAGAGTGCGGTACGACGCACGCGATCCTCCGTCGGGTGGAGCGGACCGGCGGGAACCGGCACGACGCCGGACGCGCCCCCTCGATCGCGTCCGACACCCAGCGTGGGATTGTCATCACGTGCCGATCCCCTGATAGGGCGGAGCCTATGTCGGGTGGGAACGGCGCGCGCGCGCTCGCGGCGCAGCGTATTGGCGGCAATCTTCGTTACATCGACCGCCGGTCGCCGGCCTCACCGCCGTCCGGCGGGACCCGTCACCGGGCGTCGTAGCGGGCCCGGGCCGCCTGCACCTGGTCCAGGTGCGTGGTGGCCCAGCTCTCCAGCCCGACGACCAGGTCGAGCAGGCTGCGGCCGAGGTCGGTCAGCGCGTAGTCGACCCGGGGTGGCACGCTGGCGTGCACCGTCCGGGTGACCAGCCCGTCCCGTTCCAGCCCGCGCAGCGTCTGGGTGAGCATCTTCTGGCTGACCCCCTCGATCCGCTGGGCCAGTTCGCCGTAGCGCTTGGTGCCGTCGGCGAGGACGAGCACCACCAGGACGCTCCACCGGTCACCGATCCGGTCCAGCACCTGCCGGCTGCCGCAGTCGCGGGCGTAGACGTTCGGCTGCACGCCACCACTCTCCATCGGTAAGTCACGCACTTGAAGGTGCCTACTCTCCAACGGGAAGTGACGGTCCGGTGTTCCCGTTGACGCTGACGACCGAGACCTTTCGCGCAAGGGAGTGCCCATGTCCATCGTCGTCACCGGCGCCACCGGCCACCTCGGCCGCCTGATCGTCGAGTCGCTGCTCCGCCGGGGCGTACCGGCCGGGGAGGTCGTGGCGCTCGGCCGGGACACCGACCGGCTGGCCGACCTGGCCGACCGGGGCGTGGCCGTACGGCGGGCCGACTACAACGACGTCGAATCGCTGCGTGCGGCGTTCGCCGGCGCGGAGAAGCTGGCGTTCGTCTCCGGCACCGAGATCGGCCGCCGGGTCGAGCAGGCCCGCAACGTGGTCACCGCGGCCGAGGAGGCCGGCGTCCGGCTGATCGCCTACACCAGCGCCCCCAAGGCGGACACCTCCAGCCTGATCCTGGCCGTCGACCACCGGGGCACCGAGCAGGTGATCGCGGCCTCCGGCCTGCCGTACGTTTTCCTGCGCAACAGCTGGTACTTCGAGAACTACCTCCCGCAGATCCCGACGTACCTGGAGCACGGGATCGCCGGCGCGGCCGGGGACGGCCGGATCAGCGGCGCGGCCCGCGCCGACTACGCCGAGGCCGTCGCCGCGGTCCTCACCACCGAGGGCCACGCCGGCCGGGTGTACGAGCTGGGTGGCGCGGGGTTCACCATGACCGAGCTGGCCGAGGAGCTGTCCCGGCAGGCCGGCCGGCACGTCGGCTACACCGACCTGCCGGTGGAGAAGTACGTCGAGGTGCTCGTCGGCGCCGGCCTGCCCCGGGAGTACGCCGAGGTTCTCGCCGACGGCGACCGGGCCGCCGCCCAGGGTGAGCTGTACGTGGCGGGCGACGACCTGGCCAGGCTGATCGGCCGCGAGCCGACCACGCTGGCCGAGGCGATCCGGGCCGCGCTCTGACCTGACGCGCACCGCCGCCCCGCCGCCGCCGATCGGCTGGCGGGGCGGCCCGGCGGGACGCCGCCCGTGGCCGTCGTCCCGGCCCGGTAGCGTGCCGGGATGATCGAACCCGACTTCCTGCGCGACACCCGCACGTCCTACGACACCGTGGCCACCAGCTACGCCGAGCATCTCCAGGACGAACTGGCGAGCAACCCGTGGGAGCGGGCCGTCCTCACCGGCTTCGCCGAGCTGGTATGCGCCGGCGGCAACCGCACCGTCGCCGACCTCGGCTGCGGTCCCGGCCGCATCACCGGCCACCTGCACGGGCTCGGGTTGGACGTCTTCGGCGTCGACCTGTCCCCGCAGATGATCGAGACGGCCCGCGCGGCCCACCCCGGGCTGCGCTTCACGGTGGGCTCGATGACCGACCTGGACCTGCCGGACGCCACCTTCGGCGGCATCGTGGCCTGGTACTCGACCATCCATCTCCCGGACGACCTGCTCCCGGCCACCTTCGCCGGGTTCCGCCGGGCGCTGGCGCCCGGCGGTCACCTGCTGCTGGCGTTCCAGGTCGGCGACGAGCCGCTGCACCTGACCGAGGCGCTCGGTCATCCGGTCTCGCTGACCTTCCGGCGCCGGCAGCCGGACCCGGTCGCCGACCTGCTGACCGAGGGCGGGTTGGAGATGCGGATGCGGTTGGTGCGCGAACCAGAGATGTTCGCGGGCCGCATGGAGCGCACGCCGCACGCGTACCTGCTGGCCCGTCGGCCGGCGGAGTAACCCGGGCGGGGGCGGTGTAACAAGATCGCCTCAGCCGGCGCGGACCTCTACAGTGGCGGGTCGTCGGTCCGTACGCCGAGCCCGCCATCGGGGGCCGGTCGCACGCCGGACCGTGGAGACCAACGGGGAGAGTCATGTCCGGCACCTACCTGCGCACCTTCCGTACCCTCGCCGCTCTGGCGCTGGCCGCCGGCCTCGCCGCCGGCTGCGAGAAGACGGCCGAGCCGGAGTCCGCCGACTCGGCGTCGGCCGGCCCGACGGTGGACGTCGCCGCCAACACCAAGACCGTCTGCACGGCCGCGACGGAGGCGGTGAAGTCCGGCTTCGTGGCGATGACGGACGACGCCATCGCCCAGATCGACAAGCCGATCGGCAAGCAGGAGGAGGACAAGCTCATCCGCCAGCGGTACCGCACCATCTCCGACGGCGTGCGCCAGCAGGCGACGCAGGCGGCGGATCCGACGGTACGCACGGCGTTCGAGAACCTCGCCGGGGCGATCGAGAAGCGGCTGGCCGACCCGAAGCCGATGGAGGTCGACGAGCCGGAGCTGAACCAGCCGATCGCCGGCCTGGACACGGCCTGCGGCAACTGACCGACCGGTGGGCGGGGCAGGTCCGCCACCCCGCCCACCGCCGTCCGGTCAGTCCGAAACCGTCAGCACCACCTTGCCCAGTGCTCGTCGCCCCTCCAGGTCGGCATGCGCGGTGGCCGCGTCGGCCAGTGGATACGTCGACACCCGCGGCCGCCACCAGCCCCGGCCGGCGAGTTCCAGCGACCGGGCGGCCAGCCCCGGGATGCCGCCGGGCAGGGCCCGCATCCGCTGCCCCAGCCAGCCGACGGTGAGGCCCCGCTCGACCAGGTCCGCGGTGTCGACCTTGGTCGCCTCGCCGGACGACCAGCCGAACATCATGAACCGGCCGCCCGGGCGCAGCAGCTCGAGGGCGGCCCGTCCCACCGCGCCGCCCACCCCGTCCCAGACCAGGGTCGGGCCGCCGACCTGCTCCCGGACCCGGTCGGCCCAGTCGGGCAGCCCGTAGTCGACCACGAGGTGCGCACCCAGGTCGTGCAGCGCCGCCGTCCGGTCGTCCCCCCGCGCCGCCGCCACCACCGTGGCACCGGTCGACCGGGCCGCCTGGACCAGCAGCCAACCCATGCCCCCGGCCGCCGAGGGCACCAGGACGACGTCGTCCGCGCTCGGACGTTCCAGCTCGAAGACGCCGAGGGCGGTCCGGCCGGTGCCGACCGCGGCCACCGCCTCGGGGAAGCTCAGCCGCTCCGGTACGGCGAACAGCGACTCGACCGCGGTGACCGCCTGCTCGGCGTACCCGCCCGGCACCATGCCCAGGTGGGCGACGACCCGCCGGCCGAGCCAGGACTCGTCGACGCCCGCGCCCAGCGCGTCCACCACGCCGGCGACCTCCCGGCCGGGGGTGGTGGGCAGCTCGGGCAGCGGCAGGGGCCCGCCGGCCTCCCCCCGCCGCAACGTCGTGTCCAGCAGGTGCACCCCGCTGGCCCGGACGGCGATCCGAACCTGGCCGGCGCCGGGCGACAGGTCCGGCAGCTCGTCGAGGACCAGGTTTCCGGGCGGACCGAACTCGTGAAGCTGAATGGCACGCATGAGACGATCCGACAACTTCAAGGCCGGTTGAGGTCAACCCCGGACGACCGTCATCCGGGTCACTGTGCGCCCGGCTGGCCGCGCTCCACCACGTCCTGGCGGGTTACCGGCCGGCGGGTCGCGCTCTCATTGAAAGAGCCTGCCGGGCCTTCTGGCCGCGGTCGGCCTGCTGATCAAGGCATCCCCGCGTCTCCGGCGCACCACGATCGTGTTCGCCCTCTTCCGTATCCCTTTCAGGATCCTGTCCTTCACCGCAGGCCTCCCTTTCCGCCTAGGTCGGATCAGCCGTGGCGATTCCACACCCATCGGGTCGGCTCGGCCCGGCGCGGTAGCGGCGCGGGGCGTCTTCCGGCTTGATCCTTCGCTATCGACAACCGCGTACCCGACGGGCCATCAGGCATTCGTCGAGCCGCCGCCGAGCTGTCGGAGCTGGGTGGGCGCCGAGGTGTCGCCGCACGACGGCCTCAGCCGTCCGCCGTTTTGAAGGTTTTGCCTCGCTGTCCTGCTGAAATCGCGGACAACTTTCAACCGTTGGTTCAACGATACCGTTTAGGGAATGACTGCTGCCATCAAAGACGCCGCCCATGTCGTCGACGCCGCTACCGTCATGGATCTACTCCCGGCCCGGCCGCGACTGCTTGCCTTGGGTGAGCCCACCCATGGCGAGGACGTTCTGCTCGAGCTGCGAAACGACCTCTTCCGGCAACTCGTCGAGCAGGAGGGCTACCGGACGATCGCGATCGAGAGCGACTGCATGGTGGGCGTGGTCGTGGACGACTACGTCACCTCGGGCACGGGCAGCCTCGACGAGGTCATGGGGCGCGGCTTCAGCCACGGGTTCGGCGCGTCCGCGGCCAACCGCGAGCTGGTGCGCTAGATGCGCGCGTACAACGACGGACGACCCGCGTCCGAGCGGCTGCGCTTCGCCGGTTTCGACGGCCCGCTGGAGATCACCGGCGCCGCGAGCCCTCGGCAGGCCCTCACCGCACTCCACGCCTACCTCACCGCCCGGATTGACGCCGACCTGCTCCCCTGCACCGCGGAAACGCTCGACCGCCTGCTCGGCGCCGACGACCGGTGGGCCAATCCCGCCGCCATGATGGACCCGTCCCTGTCCGTGGGGCAGACGCCCGAGGCCAGACAGCTGCGGCTGCTCGCCGACGACCTGGTAGCCCTGCTTGACACGCAGACACCGCACCTGATCGCGGTGTCCTCGCGGGACGACTGGGACCGGGCACGCCTGTACGGCCGCACCGCCACCGGCCTGCTGCGGTACCACTTCTGGATGGCCGACACGTCGCCGAGCCGCCTGGCCTGGCTGCTGGGCGCGCGGGCGTCGATGATGGCCGCCAACCTGCTCGCCATCGCCGAGCGGGGCCCGGCGCTGGTGCACGCCCACAACGGCCACCTCCAGCGGGACAAGAGCAGGATGCGGATGGGCGACCTGCCGCTGGAATGGTGGAGCGCCGGGGCGATCGTCAGCGCCCAACTGGGCGAGGGGTACGCCTTCCTGGCCACGGCCCTCGGCACGATCCGCCACCACGGTGTGGAGACCCCACCTCCGGACACCATCGAGGGGCTCCTGTACGCGCTCCCGGAGGACCGGTACGTCGTCGACGCCCGCCGACTGGCCGCGATCCTGGGCGACGTGACGCCCGCTCCCCGGGTGTCCCCCTGGTTCGGCTACTCCCCGCTGGACCCGGCCCACCTGGCGAGCAGTGACGCGATCGTGTTCGTCAAGGACGCCCCCGCGGGACAACCGTGGTGGCCGGTGGCGTGATCAGTTGATCAACGCCATGACCTGGTGCGCCCGGCAGGATTCGAACCTGCGACACACGGTTTAGGAAGTGTGGACACGGGTGGAAGCTGCTCGGCAATGACCTGGCTTGACCTGCGTCGCCATGCCGGCTCGCACGTCCAGGAGCTGACCGCCGTTGACCCTCGGCACCCGCCCAATCGGGCACGCCCAGCTCCCCTGCTTTTGCAAAGATCAAGACTACTGTCGGCCCACGTCGATGACGGCCGTTGGCCTGCTCGACCAAGTCGGCTGCCGCCGCTCGCCACCTGTATTCGTCAGCCGGCTTGGCTGTACGGATGGCTGTACGGCCAAGCCTGTGCGCACCGCGGAGCGATCAGCCCAGCCAGGATAGGCCGCATGTCTCCTGACCTTGAGCACTCCTCCCGGCCTGCCGGCCAGGCTCTGGCCAACGACTACGACAGCTTCGCCGAGGCGTACGCCACCGAGACCGAGTCCAACCTCATCAACGGCTACTACACCCGGCCGGCAATGCTGGACCTGGCCGGAGATGTGGCCGGGCGGCGGATCCTTGACGTCGGCTGCGGAGCAGGCCCCCTGCTCGCGGCACTGCGCGATCGCGGCGCCATCGTGACCGGCATCGATCCCAGCGCCAAGATGCTGGACCTGGCCCGGCAGCGGCTCGGCGATGGCACGGCCCTGCATCAGGGCGGTCTGGGCGGCGATCCGCTACCGTTCCCCGACGCCTCGTTCGACGATGCCATCGCCTGCCTCGTCCTTCACTAACTAGAGGACTGGACGGCACCACTCGCCGAGTTGCGGCGCGTCCTCGTACCCGGCGGCCGACTCATCGTGGCCGTCAACCATCCCTTCGTCTACCACCTGATCAGACCCGAAGGCGACTACTTCGCCACCGAACAGTGGACCGACGAGTGCACCTTCAACGGCCAGCCCGCCGTGCTGACGTACTGGCACCGACCACTGCACGCAATAGCCAACGAGTTCACCGCAGCCGGCTTCCGGATCGCCGTCGTGAGCGAACCACCTCCCGCACCCGGTGCCCGCGAGGCGTTCCCCGACCTCGTGACCTCCCCCTCGCGGTACATCCTGTGCTTCCTGTTCTTCGTCCTCGAGGCTGCCTAGCGCCACGGCGCGCAACGACCGGGCGCACGTAGCCTGATACGGCACTGGTCGCGCCCTCCGACACGGGTCACGCGGGGGATACCGAACCCGGCCGGGTGCCGATAGTGTCCACGGATCGCACCGCCCGTTCATCCGGAGGGCTCCGTCATGAGGTTCGGACTTCCGTGGCTGCCCCGAACGGTGGCCACCGTGCTGCTTCTTATCGGAGGGGTCGGCGTGCCCGCCGCGTCCGCCTCGGCGGCGCCGGCGGGTGCGGACCTCACTGTCGACCTGGCCGGCGCGACGATTCCGCTGGGGGTCACGAAGAAGACGCTTCACCTGAAGATCAGCAACCGGGGCGACGCGACCCCGACCCGGGTCGTCGTCCGGGTCGACGCGTCGGAGCTGGATAGGTTCGATTTCAGGATCATGCTCTGGCCGACCGGCGGGCCGCGTGACTGCGACGGCGATGTCTCCGGCTGGTACTGCGACCTGCTGCCGGATCAGCTTCCGGCGCCGGGCGAGACGGTGGAGCTTCCCATCCTCGCCACCGTCCAGACCGGAGAGCCTCTCTCGGGCCGGATCAAGGTGACGGTCGAGGTCAAGCCGGTCGACACGTATCCGGCCGACAATACGAAGTGGTTCCCGATCCAGGTGGTGGATCACCCCGAAGCCGACCTTTCGGTGGTCGCGCCGGACGTGACGCAGTCGGTGCGGATCGCTGCCGACGGCAGCCTCGCATCCACCGGCACGTTGAATCCGGGCGAGACGGGCGCGGTGCGCTACACGATCGCCAACCAGGGGCGGAAGCCGGTCGATGGCGTCAAGGTCGAACTGCGCGTGCCCACGGGCGCGAGGTTCACCAGGCCGCCGGATGAATGCGTCCTCAGTGACGCCGGGCGTGCGGCGGTCTGCACCTACGACCGGCTGGCCCTCGTTCCTGTCGACCAGGACACCGACCCGAACGACCAGCTCCACTCCGCCGTCGAGCTGTACCACCTGGTGACGGTGTCGGCCGCCACGAAGGCGCCGGTCACGTTGCGGAACGGGACCGTCCGGGTCGAGGGCCTGAGCGACCCGCGGTCGGACCTTTCCGGCCCGGCGCGGAGCGACCTTCCCACGAACGCCGTCGCCGTTCGGGCAGTTGACGTGGACGACAGCGACAACCAGGACGGGTTCGCGGTCGTGGTGGCTGCGAACAGCAGCGGCGGAGGTAGTGGCGGCAGCCCCGGTGACGGTGGTGGCGCTGGTGGTGGCGGCAGCTTGCCGATCACCGGGTCCCAGGCCGGGCTGACCGCCGGGGCCGGCCTCGCCATGCTGGTGGGTGGCGGCGTGCTGCTGCTCCTGACCCGACGACGCCGGGCCATCCGGTGACCCTCGACGGGTGACCGGTGTCGGCGGTGCGCAGCTGGCCCTCCAGGATCCCGACCGCCGGGCCGACGATCCCGAGGGCCGCGAGGAGCGCAGGGCGTTCCGTGGTGGGGCGGGCGGGACTCGAACCCGCGACCGAGGGATTATGAGATCAAGGTGGCTAACCCCCCGGCCTGGACGCATGGGGTCCTAGCAGCGGCGAGTCGGGCGAAGGTGGCGAGGCGATCGGGCACGCAGCGGGCACGGAAGCCCCGGAAGGCGGATCAGTGATCGTTGATCAAGGCTGTGACCTGGTGCCCCCGGCAGGATTCGAACCTGCGACACACGGTTTAGGAAACCGATGCTCTATCCCCTGAGCTACGAGGGCGCAAGTGCCTAGCCTACCTGCCAGCGGATACCCACGAGTGCCCAGGAGTGCCCTCCCGTGCCCACCGGTGTGGGCTGCCGTTGCGCCGACCGGCGGAGCACACATGGAGCATGCGGTCGCCGACCGGCCGGGTTCCGTGCCCGTCTATGCCCAGCGCTGACCACGACTGCCCGGCAGTTCCCACGACTCACCGAGCAGATCCCGAGCACAGCGACAGCAATCAACAGGCCCGAAGGTCACCACCAGGGCGCGGTCCGCCAGGCTCCCTATTTGGAGAGCGAACTTCCGTCCTCGTCCACTCGTCGGCCGCCGCGCTGGCGAGGGAACCTGCCCTTATGGAGAGTGGCGGACGTACGGCAGCGTCCGGGCAGTCCGCGCCAATCCGGCCACATCACCGCAGGTCTGGGACACTATCGAGCAGCATCTATAGCGCCGCGAGGTACGAGCGAGGGCGAAAATCCTGCTCAGCCCCGGCGCGTCCACGTCAGTTCCCCGACGTCCGAGCACCCACCGGAGCACCCAGGAGCGGCGTCCTCCCGTTGCCCGCCTACCCGCATCGCTACGCAGAGTTACCGTCATTGCGCCCGGCGGCATGCCGGATCCGACTGGGTCGCACGGGTAGAACCGGGAATGGCCCTAGTTGACCAAGGCTCAGAAGTGTCGTACTGCGCGCCGATAATCGAAAAGCGCCTCGTGCGTCCTTCGTGACGGGCAGGTCAGGCAGAGACGTGGGGTGATAGCCGTGCCGCCCAAGCGGGGCAAGAGGGTGAGTCCGCAGACGCTGATCGGCGAGGGCGGGGTCTCGATGATCAGTCGTCGCGTCAATGAGATGGGCTTCCTGTACCACGACCGGCGGGTGGACCACGGCATCGACGGGGAGATCGAGCTCGTCGCGGACGGCTGCGCGCTCAACCGGGTCATCATGGTGCAGAGCAAGGCCAGCAACCGTCCGCACACCTTCGAGACCGCCGATAGCTTCCAGTGGACGCCGAAGCCGGAGGACCTCGACTACTGGCTCGGGGGCAACGCGCCGGTGATCGTGGTGCTGTCCCGGCCAACTGAGGACCTGGCCTGGTGGGTAGACATCCGAGCGGAGTTCAGCGATCCCCGGCGACGCGCCGAACGGACGGTGACCGTCAACAAGCACGCCCAGGTCTTCGACAAGTCCGCCGCCCCGGCGATGCTCCGCATCGGCGTGCCCCGCGACTCCGGTCTCTTCCTACCACCGCCTCCGAAGAAGGAACTGCTGACCTCGAACCTGCTGCCCGTCGAGGCCTTCCCGGACCACATCTTCGTCGCGCCCGCGGTCGTGGACGACTACCGCACGGCCTGGGAGATTCTGCGGGACACGCCGGGCGAGGCGGCGGCCTGGATCCTGCACGACAAGATGGTCATCAGCTTCGGAGACCTACGCAGCCAGCCTCTTCGCAGACTGTGTGACGGCGGGGTCGAGCGGCACGATACCGCCGAGTGGGCCGACAGCGACGACGACGATCGTCTGCACCGTTTCGGCGACCTGCTGCGTCGGACGCTCGTCAACGACCGCAGACGCGATGTCCAGTGGCACCAAGATCGCCATCACATGCACTTCCGTGCCACTCACGACCTGGCTCCCCGCGTGGTCGGCCGAGGCAACGGCAGACGGGGCCGTACGGTGTTCGGACCCCACTACTCCAAGGCCGAGCCGGAGCGGGTGAGCTACTACCACCACGCCGCCGTCAACCCGCGATTCCGACGAATCGACGGGCAGTGGCTGTGCCAGCTCGGCATCGACTACTGCTTCAGCCACGACGGCTGGAAGGAGTCGTCCTTCGCCGACGGGCTGCTTGCCGGCATCAAGCGATTGGAGCGCCACCCGGCGGTTCTTGGCTGGACGCGCATGTGGGAGGGATACCTCCAGGGCGATCTCCTGACCGCCGGTTCCCTGCTCACCTTCGGCAGGCTGCTGACATTCGAGGTCGACCGTGGCATCGACGACGACTGGTGGGGGCCGGCTCCCGGTACCGGCGCCGACGACGATGCCGGCGACGACCGTACCGACGCCGGGGTAGACGCGGCGCTACAGCGGGCCGGGGTCGACCAGGACGACCTTCTCTCGTTGCTGAACGGGATGACCGAAGCCGCCACCGCCCCGGCTCGGCCGAACCCTCGCTCACCCCGCCGGGTCACGAAGCGAGTGCCACGTCCCCGAGGCCGCGACAGCCGGAGCAGTGACTGATGCAGATCGACGTTCTCAACGAGCCGGAACTTGAGTTCGGTGGCGGGCAGCGCCACGTCGATCCCCGGTTTGGCATCTCGGCCTACGGTCCGGCCGACCTCGGACTCGAGGGAGCCCCGACCACCATCCGACTCGGCCTCGTCGGGCCCCGAGATCACCTCGACGGACTCCGTCGGTGGGTCGATCGCTGCCGGCAGCCGATCGACGCCAAGGACGCGAAGTATCCACACTTGTTTCCAGCTTTCCCAGGTTGCGACACAGAGGTCGGCCTTTTCACCGCTCTGACCTTCGCCGATCGCAACTGCCGGGAGGTGTCGCCTCGGGCGCTTGAGCAGGCAGCCGGCCTACCGGGCGAACTCGCGGTCAAGGCCATGGTCGACGTCTACATGGATGAGCTGGAGGCGATCGCGGAGGACAACCGGGTCGACGTCATCGTGGTAGCTCGCCCTGACACCCTCGACGACGTGCACCTCGCCGCCCCGCCAAAGCCCGAGGACGATGCCGCCGGCCGCCGGCGAGGTCGTGCCTCCTCGCCGGTCATCGCCAACTTCCACGACCTCCTCAAGGCCCGGGCGCTACGACTCGGCAAGCCTCTGCAGATCCTGCGGCGAAGCACCTGGGATGAATCGACGCCGCCGCCCCCGCGGCGGAGTCGGCAGGACGAGGCGACCCGGGCATGGAACCTGCACGTCGCGCTCTACTACAAGGCCGGCGGCGTGCCGTGGCGTCTCCGACGCACGTCAACCGACCTCCCCACCTGCTACGTGGGCATCTCCTTCTACCGCGCCGCTTCCGCCGACGCGCTAGATACCGCGGTCGCCCACATCTTCAACGAGCGCGGCGACGGCGTCATCGTCCGAGGCGGAACCGCGCACGTCAGCCGCGACGACAAACAGCCCCACCTCCTCGCCGCCGACGCAAAGAACCTGCTGCTCAACGCCCTCGCCGTCTACAAGCGGGAACACCGCACCCTCCCTGCCCGGGTGGCCATCCACAAGTCGTCCCGATTCAACCCTGACGAGGTCGACGGGTTCACCGCCGCAGCCGACGACCGGGAGCTGTACGCCCTCGACCTGATCTGGATCACCAACAGCGAAGACGCTCTGCTGTTCCGGCCCGGCGCCGCGCCACCGCTACGGGGGACGTTCATGACCCTCTCGGCATCGGAGCACCTCGTCTACACCAAGGGCAGCGTCGACTTCTACTCCACCTACCCCGGGATGTACGTCCCTCGGCCAGTCGGCCTCCGTCCGGCCCGACTCACCATCAGCCCACGTGAGCTTGCCACCGAGGTCCTCGCCCTGAGCAAGATGAACTGGAACCAGTCACAACTTGACGGCCGGTTCCCCATCACCCTCCGCACAGCGGACCAGGTCAAGCAGATACTCCGGTTCTGTAACCCGGCCGAGGAGATCGCGACACGGTACGCCCAATACATGTAGGGCACTGCCACGACCTCCGAGGCCCGCGAAACCGACTCGGCCACGCGCCCGTGCACCGTGGCCGGCTATGCGAGCCACGGACGGCTATCCGGCCCTCGGTCGTCTGTTCGAAGACCGCGCCAAGGTGGCCGGATCCTCCGCCGAAGTACGCGGATCGGGGCTGGGACAGCGCCGCGAGCATGGCGGGTTCGGTGCGGGCGATCTCGTCGTAGAGGTCGCGTCCGTCGACCAGATGACTACGTCCACCGGTCTGCGCCGGCCGAAGACATGCCAGCATCAGGACGCGCGGTGGCCGGCATACGGCCGATCCTTCGGTGTGGGGCCAGAGCTCGCGGTCGGTGAAGCCCGCCACGCTGGTTCTTCCGTCGTTGGGCGCTGGCCGCTGGGCGATGGTGGTCACTCCGTTAAAGTCGCTGTCGCGGTGCGTGCGGATTTTGATCAATGACCGGGCTGTACAGAGCAGATCGTCGCGCTCGGCTCCGCCGTGGAAGATCGTGATGCCGTGCGTGGTGAGGCCACTCAAGATGCGAGCCGCGCTGCCCGGGTCGCATAGGTCGACGTGGGGCAGGTCATCGACGTCGCGCATCTGGTCACCTCCGGTGGATCGCGTTGTCGGCGTTCACCATGGCTGCACCTACCGCTTGGTTCAAGTGACGGATTGTCAACGCCGAGGCGCCCGATGTTGAGCAATGACCGTGCTACGTTCCGGACGGTCCAGGTCCTGCGCCAGTGGAGGGAAGCCGGTCGATGAGCTACCAGCCGCACCTGTTCCCTGTCTCCGTCAAGGGCGTCGTAGTTCGCAACGGCCGCGTGCTGTTGCTACGCAACGAGCGCGACGAGTGGGAGCTGCCGGGCGGGAAGCTGGATCTCGGCGAGGAACCGGCGGAGTGCGTGGCCCGGGAGATCGTTGAGGAGGTCGGCTGGCAAGTCACCGCTGGCCCGCTGCTGGACGCTTGGCAGTATCACATCCGCGACGGCGTCGATGTCCTGATCATCACGTACGGCTGCCACGTCGGCACCGACGCCGATCCGGTCGTCAGCTACGAGCACAAGGAAGCCGGCCTGTTCACCGAGGCCGAGGCCGCGGCGCTGCCCATGCCAGACGGGTACAAGAGGTCCGTCGCGACCTGGTACGCCAAGCTCAGTACCCGAGCCATGTAGGCGACCGACGATGCGGTGCGGCGGTTGCGGGGCCATGGTCAGCCGCTGGAGCACGTCCCAGCTGTGCCCGGCTTGCCATGCCATCGCCAGTGCCGCCCTCCCAGTCCCCGTACAGCGCCGTGGCGGCTCGGCCTTGTGGTTGTGGACCACCGATACCGCACGGGCTGCGCTGGCCAGCGGCGATCTCGCGGTCATCATTCGCACCTACCGGGCCGCGACCGGTCTGAGCCAACGACGTCTGGCGGAGTTGCTCGGCTACGACCCCACGTACATTTCGATGATCGAAACGGGGCGGCGGGAGATCAGCGATGTCGCGGCCCGGCTTCGGATCGCCCGTCACCTCGGCCTGCCTGCGCACACCCTCGGGGTAAGCGACCCCGACGACGCCGACTTCACCGCGATGCTCCAGTTCGGCGAGTCGACCATCCGCCTCGCCGCGATCGCACGACAGTCCGGGCACGGCGCCGACGCCGTCAACGAGCTCTGGCCGCTGATCACCCGCCTAGAAAGCCGGGTCGCCGACGGGCACGTCGAGCGGGACGTGATGCTCCTGCTCGCCCGTGCCCGCGCCGAACTCGGCGTCTCACTCGGCTACGTCCTGCCCGAGGAACGCCTGGTCAGCGCCGCCCGCTGGACCGGCCGGGCGCTGTGGCTGGCCGAACACCTCAACGACCAGGAGCTGCTCGCCTTCACCCTCCGAGTACACGGCAACGAGCTACGCAAAATCGAACGGCCCAACGCCGCCGTTGCCCGACTCCGCCGCTCAGTGGAACTTGCGCCTAATCCCGACCGAGGTGCCGCCCTGGTACAGCTCGCCCGAGCCGCCGGCGAACTCGGGGACCCCACCCTGTTCGACCACGCCATCACCGACGCCTGGCGACTGGTCGACGCCAAACCCGGCACAGGACTCACCAGCCATTACGCCCTTTACGAAGTGCACCTGCGCGGACTGGTCCACACACACCGACCCGACCTGGCCACCGACCTGCTCGATCGCCACCGGATGTCCATCACCGCGATACCACCGCAATGGCAGGCGATCCTCCACGCCACCACCGGCGAACTGCTCCTGGCCCGCGCCGACGCATCGCATGCCGAGACGGCGTTCCGGGCCGCGATCACCATCGCCGAGCAGCATCGCCTACCGCACCAAATCCAGCGCACGATCCGGGCCTCCACGTCGCATCTCCCCGCTGTCGGGGAACTCGCGCGCCAAGCGCTGGAAAGACTCCGCATCCCCGAGCCCAACCCGGCCGGCACCCAGTCCCCATAATCGGCATTCCGGAGGCGCGTCCGGCTGCTGCTCCGGCCGCGACCCTGGGGACCCGCTGCGGCCCTGCTCGCGCCACTGCCCGGCGGCATCGGCACGCAGCAGGCGATCGACCATGCGCAGGGCCTCCGGCTCCGCCTCGAACTCCCACCGCAGCACCCTGCCCGTCTCGCTGTCGCCGGCGCGGGCCGTCCAGCGCGTTCGGCGGATGAGCCACACGTCCCGGCGCGCCAGGCGCCCCCAGATCCCGTTCCACCACCGCCGGACCTCCTCATCCGCGAGGTGATCGTACGCATGTTCGAATGCTTGGCGGGGTGGGGTTGGCGTCACTGCTGCGCACATCCGGACGGGCAGGTCACTCGCAGCGGTCCTCGGCGCCTCGGCCGTACGGCTCGCAGCAGTCGGGGCGGTGCCGGTACACGCGCAGGTCGCGTCCGTGCCGGCGGCCGTACTCGGGCGTGATCTCGTACAGGCAGGCCTGCCAGGTGACGGTTTCCCCGCCGCCGGGCACCACCTGGCCGTCACCCGGTCCGCCGCGCAGCAGCACGTTCACGTCCTCGACCGTACGCACCCCACCAGCGCCGGGACGTGGCGTACGGCCTTTGAGCCAACCGGTACGCACCCGAACCGATCTCAACGGCCGGTGTCACAGGCGGGTGAGTCGGTGGTCGAGGGCGGTGTGGCGGCGGCCGGCGCCGACGGTGCGGACGGCGGCGGCGAGGGCGCGGCGGGAGCCGACGAGGACGACGAGTTGTTTGGCGCGGGTGACGGCGGTGTAGAGCAGGTTGCGTTGCAGCATCATCCAGGCGCTGGTGGTCAGGGGGATGACCACGGCAGGGTACTCGGAGCCCTGGGAGCGGTGGATGGTCATGGCGTAGGCGTGGGCTAGTTCGTCGAGTTCGTCGAAGTCGTAGTCGATGGTCTCGTCCTCGTCGGTGCGCACCGTCAGGGTCTGCTCTTCGGTGGAGAGGTGGGTGACGATGCCGAGGGTGCCGTTGAAGACGCCGGCTTGGCCTTTGTCGTAGTTGTTGCGGATCTGGGTGACCTTGTCGCCGACGCGGAACACCCGCCCGCCCATCCGCCGCTCTGGCTGGCCTTCGCGGTGCGGGGTGAGGCGCTGCTGCAGCAGCGTGTTCAGGGCGGCGGCGCCGGCGGGGCCGCGGTGCATGGGGGTGAGGACCTGCACGTCCCGGCGCGGGTCGAGGCCGAACTTGGCGGGGATGCGGGTGCAGGCGACGTCGACGGTGAGCGCGGCGGTGGCGTCGGTGTCGTCGCAGGCGAACAGGAAGAAGTCCGCCATGCCCTCGAGGAGGGGTGGGCGGCCGGCGTTGATGCGGTGGGCGTTGGTGACGACGCCGGACTGGGCGGCCTGGCGGAAGATCTGCGTCAACCGCACCCGCGGAACAGTGGGGGCGGCGAGCAGGTCGCGCAGGACTTCTCCGGCGCCGACGGAGGGGAGTTGGTCGACGTCGCCGACCAGGAGCAGGTGCGCGCCGGGCGGGACGGCCTTGACGAGTTTGTTGGCCAGGATCAGGTCGAGCATGGAGGCCTCGTCGACGACGAGGAGGTCGACGTCGAGAGGGTTGTCCCGGTCGTAGGAGGCCTCCCCTCCCGGACGCAGCTGCAGCAGCCGGTGGACGGTCGCGGCGGGGTGGCCGGTCAGCTCCGAGAGGCGTTTGGCGGCGCGGCCGGTCGGGGCGACGAGGGTGACCTTGGCTTTCTTCGCGGCGGCGAGTTCGACGATGGAGCGGACGGTGAAGCTCTTGCCGCAGCCCGGCCCACCGGTCAGGACCGCGACTTTCGAGGTGAGGGCGAGGCGGACGGCCTGTTCCTGTTCGGGGGCCAGGTCCACGCCGGTGCGGGCCTTCAGCCAGGTGAGGGCCTTTCCCCAGTCGACGTTCGTGAAGTGGGGCAGCCGGTCGGCCCGATCGCCGAGTAGGCGCAGCAGCGAGGAGGCGAGGGACTGCTCGGCGCGGTGGAACGGCACCAGGTACACCGCGTGCACCGGCTCTCCGTCGCCGCCGGGCAGGGGTTCGCGGACGACGCCCTCGCCAGCGGCCAGGGTGTCGAGGCAGTCGGTGACGAGGTCGGCGGGCACGTCGAGGATCTTCGTGGCGTCAGCGACCACCTCGGGTGCGGGCAGGTAGCAGTGGCCGGAGTCGGTGGCCTCGGACAGGGTGTACTGCAGTCCGGCCATGACTCGCTGCGGGCTGTCGTGGGGGATGCCGACGGCTTGGGCGATGGTGTCGGCGGTCTTGAACCCGATGCCCCACACGTCGGCCGCCAGCCGGTACGGCTCATTGCGTACCACCGAGATCGACGCGTCGGCGTACTTCTTGAAGATCCGCACGGCGAGGGAGGTGGACACGCCGACGCCTTGGAGGAAGACCATCACTTCCTTGATGGCCTTCTGCTCTTCCCACGCCGCGGTGATCTTCGCCGTGCGTCTCGGTCCCAGACCGGGCACCTCGACCAGCCGGGAGGGTTCCTCCTCGATGACGCGGAGGGTGTCCAGGCCGAAGTGGGCCACGATCCGCTCGGCGAACACCGGTCCGATGCCCTTGACCAGACCGGAGCCGAGGTAGCGCTGAATGCCCTGGATCGTGGCCGGCAGGACGGTGGTGTAGGAGTCGACTTCGAATTGCTTGCCGTACTTCGGATGGGATGACCATCGCCCGTGCAGGCGCAGGCTCTCCCCCGGCTGCGCACCCAGCAACGCGCCGACCACCGTCAACAGGTCGCTGCCGCGGTCGGTGGCGACGCGGGCGACGGTGTAGCCGGTTTCCTCGTTGACGTAGGTCAACCGCTCGAGCACCGCGTCCAGGACGGCAAGCGGTACGCGGGCGGGAGCGGTCATGCCTCACATCGTGCCGCCTGTCGACCCGGCACAGACACCCGCCCAGCCCCTCGCCTGCAACTCAGGATGGGTGACGGCGTGACTCGCTGGTTACCGGGAAGCCGATGGGCCTTCCCGCCGCGGCACCTCACGGTTCGTCACTACGGGTCAGGGTGGCGCCCTCGCCCCGGCCAGTGCGACCTCGTCATCAGCGGCACGCCGGGGCGGCAGGCAGGGCCCCGGCGGTCACCATCCGATTCGGCGGCGCGGCGCGGAGGCCGAGGCTCGGGGGTGAAACGTCGGAGTTGCGCCGCCGCGCCTTTACAGGGATGACGTTCGATGGCCACGATCGTGAGAGACGGTCATTGTCTCGTCCCCGGCACCGAGGAGGCCTCACATGCGAATCCCACGATTCTTCACCCACCCTGGCCGCGCACGCCGAGCCGCGGCGGCCGCGATGGCCATGGTCGCCGGTGCCGGACTGGTCGTCGCGAACGCTCAGCCGGCGTCGGCGACTCCGCCGGGGATCCCGTCGAAGGCGACGGCGCAGTCGCAGCTCAACGCCCTGACCGTGGCGGCGCAAGGCTCCACGAGCGGCTACTCGCGGGACCTGTTCCCGCACTGGATCACCATCAGCGGCGCCTGCAACACCCGCGAGCAGGTCCTCAAGCGCGACGGCACCTCCGTCGTCGTCGACAGCTCCTGCGCGGCCGTGTCCGGGCGCTGGTACAGCCCGTACGACGGGGCGACCTGGTACGCCGCCTCCGACGTCGACATCGACCACGTCGTGCCCCTGGCCGAGGCGTGGCGCTCCGGCGCAAGCTCCTGGACCACCAGCCGGCGGCAGAGCTTCGCCAACGACCTCAGCCGTCCGCAGCTGATCGCGGTCACGGACAACGTCAACCAGTCCAAGGGCGACCAGGACCCGTCGACGTGGCAGCCGCCCCGGACGGCGTACCGGTGCACCTACAGCAAGATGTGGATCACCGTGAAGTACAGCTGGGGCCTCAAGCTGCAGTCGTCGGAGAAGTCCGCCCTGCAGAGCATGCTCAATACCTGCTCGTCATGACCGGAACCCCGACCGGGGTTCACCATGCTCTCCGCGCGTCGACGCCGCGCGGTCGTTCCGCACTGCAGATGGCCGTCGGTTGGGCATAGGCACGGCGGGGCCGGCTGACCACCGGCCCCCGCACCGGTAGCACTACGCCCGATCGTCGTGCCGTACGAACATGCCAGCCGAGGCGTAGCAGATCCGTGATTGCCGCGGCGGCGACAGCAGGGCCACCGCGTCCCCGGCCTGGAACGCTTTCCGCTGCCAGGCCGGGGACGCGGTGGCTGCCGACACACGTCTCGGCCGCCCTTCCCGGTGCCGCCGACGGCGGGATGCGCCTGTGCCCGAGAGACTGGCAGCCTGACGCCAGCCGCGTCAGCGAGGTCGTGGTCCGGGCACTCGCTTGCGCGTTACCGCCGGCACCTATCTGCCGGGTGGTGTGCACATGCCGTCATCCGTCGTCCCGTCCGACATAGCGGTATACCGGCGGGAGGTCCTCCAGCTCGTCGCGGACGTACTGGTGCTCAACAGGCTGGTTCGGCTGGTCGGCGGCGCCGATGTAGTAGCCGCTCTGCGTGAGCAGCAGCGTCCGCGGCGGTGCTCCCGTCTCGTCGACCTCGACCGGTGCCAGGCGACCGTCGACCGGGCCACCCAGGAACCATGCCTCCACGGCGGGCATCAGCGGCCGCCCGCCGTGGCGCCTACTGCGGTGAGCAGCCCCGCCACCGCCGCGATCAGGCCCGCGACCGCGCTGGCCAGGCCGGCCACCCCGGCCATGTGTTCCGACGCCGCCGACCTCCCTGCTCCGCGTGCCTGTCTCCTGTCCCGCCCGGTCATGATCACGTCCCTTCGGCGTCTGGGGGGTCGCCGCACCTTCCTGGTGGCCGCCCCGCTGGTACGCCGAAGTCTCCGCCAACATGTCTAACGCGAACATGGGCTTCGCCGACTTCGCCGACGCCGCCGACGAGTCCGGCACTTTCGCGGCTTCGAGGGTGACTGATCAAGCCCGTGAAGGAGAGCCCGCCGAGTTGGGCACGCCGCGGACTGGAGGGCGAGGCACAAGGTCTACCAGTACCGGCCGCCCGGGCCGGAGACGACAGACTGACAGCTTGTCCCAGCACGTCGATAGCCCTCGCCGTCAGGTCTTATCCCGCGCCTTGAAGTGGCACCCCTGTTGGCCCGTTCCGACCCGGTACCCGTTTCCCTACTCAGAAATTGGCCCGGCTTGCCGGCGGCGCAGCGTGCGGATCCACCCCTGGGCGGTGTGCCGGGGCACGTCATAATGGTCGGCGACAGCCGTCACATTGCCGGCCTGCTGGTAGACCGCTTCGAGATCGACCGGTGAGCGCCGGTACACCCGTCCCTCGCCTCCGGAGGATCCGCCTTGGCCGGTCCGCTTCCTGGCCTTCGTTGCCGTAGTCGTGGCCTTGGCCCCCGTTACGGTCTTCGGCTTGCCCGCTCGGCTGTGGGTCGCGCCGGCGCCTGACGCCCGGGTTACCTTCTTCGCTTTGCTTGCCTTGGTCGCCGGTGACGCCTGCTTGGGCACCACGACGTCAACCGCACCAGCGCCTTCAGGGTTACTCGTAGCTGGCTCATCCGCACCCGTGGTAGGGGCGGTGGGCTGGACCGCTGTCAGCTCGGCGGCGGGCTCACCGTCGTCAACGGGCACGGCGCCGGCTGCGGGTGCCTCGTCGGATACGGCGATGGGCGGCGTGGCTATCGCCTGCCGCCCACCGGCGGCGGGCGCGATCGCCCTCAACAGCAGATCCAGGTCGACCGCGGGGATCTGGCCCGCGGTCAGCCCGTCCCCCTGCCCGGCGCGTACCACCAGTTCGGTGATGCGCGGGGTGGTGTCGTTCACCTCGACCTTCAGGGTTGTGGTCGCTCGACTGGGATCGTCAGCGGCGATGGTGATGGTGTAGGAACTCATCAAATCATTGCCTCCAATGTGGATACCGGTTGTCGCCTCATGTGAGACGTCCGGCATCGCGGCAGGAACTTCGCCTGTTAACCGATTGGTGTTGGTGAAGAAAGTACCGCAGGCCCTGATCTGCTATTTCAACCCATCACCCAGGTCGGTCGCTCAAGCGGTACGGCGCCGCTTGTTTTTGATCCTGTCGGCGACGGCGGTCGCGGCTTCGTGGTGCAGCCGCTTGACGACGCTCTGGTAGGTGTCGCGGGTGAGTGTGGTGGTGGAGTGGCCGAGTTGGTCGGAGACGACTTTGATGTCGACGCCGGCGTCGAGGGCGAGGGTGGCGGCGCCGTGGCGCAGGTCGTGCAGTCGGATGGGTGGCAGCCCGCCTTGTTTGACGAGTCGGCGGAAGCGTTGGGTGACCGCGTTGGGGTGCCATGGGTGGCCGTCGGGGCGCACGAAGAACAGTCCGGTGTCGGGCCAGTCCTTCCCAGCGGCGAGGCGCCAGGCGGCGCGGCGGGCCTTGTATGCGGTGAGGACGGCGATGGTGTCGGGGTCGAGGATGACCTCGCGGTTGCCGGCGTCGCTCTTGGGCCGTTTCTGGTGGGTTTCGTAGCCGTGGGTGGCGATCTGGTTGACGATGCTGACTTCGCCTTTGGTGAGGCGGACTTCGGCGTCGAGGAGTCCGCATGCTTCGCCGCGGCGGGGACCGCGGTAGGCCATGAGGTGCAGTAGGGGGTGCAGGTCCGGGGCGTGCTCGGCGGCGTAGTCCAGGAACTGGATGAGAAGGTCGTCGGTCCAGACCATGACAGGGCCGGGGACCTTACCGGTGGCCTTCCACCTGGCGACGCGTTCCGGTTCCCACACGATCGGTTTCGCCCGAGCGTTGGGGGTCTTGACGAGGGTGGCGGGGTTCGTGACGCCGCTGACCACCTCTCGGGCGAGGGCGTCGTTGAACGCCTTGCGCAGGGTGGCGCGGATGCGGGCGATGGTGGCGGGTCCGGTGGGTCGCACCCCTCGGACGCTGGCGCGGGTGGCGGGGTCTGGGCTGGCTTTCGCGGTGGCGATGTCGGCGTTGCGTTGTTTGATTTTGTCGATGAGGTCCTCGACGTGGTGGGGGCGCAGCTTGTCCAGGACGACGTCGCCGATGTGCGGGATGAGGTGCACGCGGACGTGGGATTCGTAGCCGCGGCGGGTGTTGTCGTCGACGGTGAGCCGCTGCAGCCAGGTGGTCAGCCAGTCGGCGAGGGTGGGCACCCCGACCAGTGGGGTGTCGGTGCGGAGCCGGTTGCGGACGGTGTCGACGTCGGGCAGGGTGCCGCCGGCGCGGAGGGTGGCTTGCAGCAGGTCGCCGATCTCGGTGCGGTGGCGGCGGTTGCGGCCGGCGAGGTCGAGCAACTGTCGGGCGCGGTCGAGTTCGTCGGCGGCTTGTTTGTGGGTGTCGAAGCCGGTGGGGCGTAGCTGTCGGCGGCGGCCCTCGGCGGTGGGTGGGAGTTCGAGTTGGTAGGCCCAGTGGCCGTGGTCGGGGTTCCAGGACCGGTTGGCGCGTCGGAGTTTCGGGCAGTGGTTGCCGAGGGGTTTGCGGGTGCGCGGGTCACGGCATCCGCAGCGTTTGAAGATCGAGCCGTGCGACATGGGTGGGTTCTCCGGGTGGGTTGGGGTGGTGGCTGCCGGGGCAGCGGTTTTGTCGATCGACATGCACGCTCGACTGCCCGCGACGATCAAGTCGTCGCGGGCAGTCGCCGCTCGGGGGATCTACGGTGCGGGTGGGTGCGTGTCGCCGACGTCAGGTGCTGCCGAAGTGGTGAGGTGCAGCGCGGCGAGGAGGCCGGCGACGGGTATGCGGTACTGCTGGCCGGCCTGGATGACCGGGACGGGGAAGGCGCCGGCGCGGGCGAGGCGGTAGGCGGTGTTGCGGGACAGTCCGAGGATCTGACCGGCGGTGACGACGTCGGTGGTCACGCCCAGCGCGCGGACGTCGTCCTCGGTCCACCGTCGTCTGGTCGCGGGTTCGGCTGGCGTGGTGGTCATGGAGGGGGTGCGGGTGCGTCGCCGGTCGCTCATGGCGCCGCGCCCTTCGTGGTGGGCGGAAGGCTCCCGCTCGGTGGTGGCTGTTCTCCCTGTCGGGATTGTCGTGGCGGGACTCGGCTGGTCATGTGGTCGCCTGCCAGCGGTGCGGGCACAGCAGTAGCCGCAGGGCTGCCGCCGCCTGTTGGGGAACGACACCGTTGCCGAGGACGCGGAGTGCGGCGGTGCGGGGCAGGTCGAGGTCGGTGACCCAGCCTGGCTCGAGACCCATGAGCCATTGCACGAACGGTGGTGCGAGGACGGGTTTGCCGTGGCGGCCGGTCTGGGTGGGGTCCGGGACCGGCTGCCCGAGGAGCTGTTCCCAGCGGGCGATCGCGGTGGCGTAGGGGCCCCACCGGGCGTGGTCGGGTCGTCCGAGGTCGGTGGGCAGGCCGGCGATGGTGGTGCGCAGGTCGGGGCCGCCGGCGCCGTGTGCGCCGGGGCCGCGCCCGTCGGACGCGCGGGGGGTGGGCAGCGGCCGGGCGGGGACCTGCACCGCCGCCGAGGGCAGGGTCAGGTCCCCGTGTGAGCCTCGCTGGCCGGGGCAGCCTTTGACTCCGTCGGTGGCCCTGGGGGTGGGGAGCAGGACCTGTGAGAGCGGGGGCCGTAAACCCGGGCCGGCGCGCCGCCCGGGGGTGCCGGTGTCGCTGGCCCGTGGCGTGGGTAGGAGCCGGTCGCCGTCGGTGAGGCCTCGCCGGACGCGGCCGGCGTCGGGGGCGCCGCGTCCGGTGCTGGCGTCGGCCGTGGAGCGGCTGTCCGCCACTGCCGCGGTGGGTAGCAGGTTGTGGCGGGTGCCGCTGGGCTCGACGAGGTCGGGCAGCCCGTACTGGTGGCCGGGGCCCTTGCCGTCACGGGCGCAGGGCGTCGGCAGCGTCCGCACACCCTCGAAGCTGTTCGGCGGGTGCGGCGAGCAGGAACAGCCTGTCGCGGCGGTGGGCGGCGCCGATGTCGGATGCGCGTAGGCACGTCCAGCTCGTGTCGTACCCGAGCGTGGCCAGATCACCTTGGACGACGTCGAAGCCCCTGCGGAGGAGGGCGGCGACGTTTTCCACGAAGACGAACGGCGGTCGAAGGTGGCGAACGGCGTCGGCGACGGCCTGCCAGAGACTGGAGTGGGCGCCGGTGATGCCGGCGCGTCTGCCGGCGTTGGAGATGTCCTGGCAGGGGAACCCGGCGGTGAGCACGTGGACGGGTTCGACCCGGTTCCAGGCGATAGTGCGGATGTCGCCGAGGTTGGGCACGCCGGGCCACCGGTGGGCCAGGACGGTGCGGGCGTGCCGGTCGGTTTCGGCGTACCAGGCGAGCCGGCCGCCGAGCACCAGCTCGACGGCCAGGTCGAGGCCCCCGTACCCGCTGCACAGCGACCCGATCCGCAGGCCGGTGGGAGCGCCATTCAACCCCCCTCCCCCACGTCGTCGCTGGCCGCCTGGCAGGACGAGTCCTGGGGGCATCCGGTTTCACCGTGAGAGCACGTGGGTCCGCCGGAAATCGCGGACTTCTCCGGGCGGCGGAAGATCAGCACATCCTCGTGGGCGATCAGGTGCAGCGGGGTGCCGGCGGTGCGGGCTTTGCGGACGGCCTGGAGTTGAAAGAACGACGGGCGGGCGATGAGGTGCCCGTCGCGGACCGCGGCGAGTAGCGCGACGCAGCGTTCGGTCGGGGTCAGGCCGGCGCGGACGCCGGCGGCGATGACGGCGGAGGGCAGGTCGACGAGTTGGCTGTTCTTGCGCCAGGGGCGTGCGGTGACCACGACGGTGCCGCCGGGGCGCAGCAGGGTCGCGCAGCCGGCGAGGATCTGGGCGAAGCCGTCGGTGAGGCCGGTCAGGTCGCGGTAGGCGAGGTTTCCCTTGTCGGTGCCGTCGTTGTAGGCGTTGTCGAACTTCGCCACCCCGTCGGCGCCGGGCCGGACGAGGCCGTGGACGGTGGGCCCGTAGGGCGGTGAGGTGACCACGAGGGCGACCTGCCCGGTCAGGGCGGCGGGCAGCAGGGACCGCAGTCGGGTGGCGTCGCCGCGGATCACCGAGGCCCGGCCGGTGGCTCCATGGTCGTGGGCGTGGGTGATGTTGGCGTCGGCGATGTCGGACCAGCGGGATTCGTACTCCACGCCGATGGCGTCGCGGCCGGCGTGAACGGCCTCGACGAGGGTGGTGCCGATCCCGCACATCGGATCGAGGACCAGGTCTCCGGGTTGGGTGTAGGCGTGCACGGCGTGGGCTGCGATCGCGGGGAGCATCCTCGCGGGGTGCTTGACCGACTCGGCCACGTACCGGCCGCGGCGCTGCACCGGGCCGGTGCGTTGGGCGGTCGCCCACACCGACAGGCTCTCGTCCGGTCCCTGCATGCGGGGGTGTTCAGCCACGGCGGTCACCGCCCTCCTGCCGCCGTCGCTGCCGCGGTGCGGTGGTCGGTGGCGTGGCCTGGCTGAACACGAGCAGGTCGGCGTGCACGCGCAGGTGCGCGACCGCCCACTGCTGCTCGCCGGCCTGCCGGGCGGCGAGGGTGAGCAGTTCCTCGTCGGTGACGTGGTAGACGAATGCGTCGCCGTCGGTGTCGGCGGCGACGGCGACGATGTGCTGCAGGTAGCCCAGGCCGACCGCTGCGGCGGCGGTGGCCACCGGGGTGAAGTCCTGCGGGCCGAGCGTGCTGACGGTGACGACGAGGACGAGGCAGCCGCCGGGGCGCAGCAGCCGCGCGCATGCGCTCAGCAGCCACGCCAGCCGGATCCGGTTGATGGTGTCGGCGGGGTCGAGGGGCCAGCAGGCCACGACCAGGCTGGTCGCCTCCTGCAGCGACGCGCCGTGCGGCGCCGGGGTGGCCGGGTCGGTGGACGGGGGCAGCTCGGGGTCGGTGAGGTCGTCGCCGAACCAGGCGCTCAACTCCGGCAGGTCGCCGTCGTCGGAGAGCGCGGCCGGATCCGTGCGGGTCGGCGGGGTGGCCGGTCCGATGATCAGGCTGGACGCGTCGGTGAACCATCCCGGGTGGTGCCGGCGCCCGCCGGTTGCGCAGACGGCGGTGAGGGCGTGGTCTCCGGTGAGGTCGACGACCGCGTCGCCGGGGCTGCTGTAGGCGGCGACGAGCCGGTAGGCCAGTCGGGCGCCGATGCTGCGGCCGGTGTCGGCTTCGGTGCGGGCGGTGCGCCACACGGTGACCGGGACCGGCGGGTCGCCGGCGACCAGGTCGATCAGGATCGGGTCGACGTCGTGCGGGTCGGCGGGGTGGGCAGGGTCGTGATGATACTGCGGCGTGTGCTCGCTCATTCGGATGTGGCTCCGCGCCGCGCATGTAGTGCGCTGACACCCTCAAACCGGTGTTTGTGTGCTCTGGCGAACGCCTGCCGTTCTCACAGGCGCTCACAGCGGCTGCCGTCGGGTGCGGGACGCGCCGCAGTGGGAGCAGGGACTGGAGGTTGTCGGCGGCGGATGCGCAGCGTCACGGACACCGTCCGCCATGACAGCGATGTCCGCCGATGACGTGGTGGCGTTGTGCTGATTGTGAGAGTCGGCAGGCGATGTCATCCCCGCTCGTGCCATCGCGCCGGTGGCATGTCATCCCGGTCGTGACCGCGGATGACACGCGCCGCCGACGGGTGTCATGACGCGGCGGTCGGCACTGGCTGCGGCGCCCGGACACTGTGGCGGACGCCGATGTCATGGCTGTCGCCGTGAGCCGCTGTGAGCCGCTATGAGCGGCTGTGAGTGTCACGTCAGCGGTGTCATCGCCGACGCGGGCACGCTTTCCGAGAGGGTCGCCAGCACGCTGTCCAGCAGCCATGACACGCCTCCGCGTGTGTGCCACAGTCCTGCTCAGCGGCCCCGCCACCCGCACACGTTAACGACATCTGTCGATGTCAGAGATCGAATGCCAGACGCGGTGTCATGGCGTGCGAGCGCAGGTCGTAGCCGCCCCGGCCTGCGCCGTGACGGTTTGTGTGCCGGTCGTGGCGTAATCGGCACGCCCGGCACGCCGTGACACGACGGCGGCGTCAATCGACGGTCTTGTCTGACAATGGAGTGGTGACATGAGCGTGTCCGACACGGACTGGCCCGCCTCGCCCCTGGACGCCGCCGACGCCGCGTTCGCGGCGCTGACCAGTGACCCGGAGCCCCTGTCGGTCGATCTTGACATGTTCGGCCCGGACGACGGCCTGCCGACGGGTGTCATGGCGCTGCCGGCGTTGCGGGACTGGCTGCTGGCGCGCCCGCGCGCCTACACGGCGCGTGACGTGGTAGGGCGGGAGTTGATCCGCCGTGCCCGCCTGTGCGGGCCGCAGTGGGTCATCGCCGCGGTGGGGATGGCGATGCCGGCGCTGCGCCGCTACGCCGGGCAGTTGTGCGCCGGCTACCGGGGCGACCCGGACGACATCGGCGCAGAGATCCTGACCGGTTTCCTGGCGGCGCTGCGCGACCACGTGGACGTGGCCCGGCCGGCGCCGTACGCGGCGTTGTGCCGGGCAGCATGGCGGGCCGGGTACGCGCTGCGCCGGCAGGCCGGCGAGTTCACGCCGGTGGAGGACGTGGACCACGTCACGGGGCCGCGCACCCCGAGGGTGCCGTACGGGCATCCGGACGTGCTGGTGCGCCGCGCGGTGGGCCTGGGGATCCTCGATCCCGACGATGAGCAGCCGTACATCGACGTGCGGCTGGGCCGGCGGGCGGTCGAGCCGATCGCCGCCGGGCTGGGCATCACCGCCGACGCCCTGCGCATGCGGCTGGGCCGCATCGACACCCGCATCGCCGACGCCCTCGCGAGGGGCCTGCTCACCGGAGTCGCGTCCCTGCAAGCCGCCGACGCCCTGTCGGCGCGAGCCGAGCGCCGGGCCGCACTGCGCGCTGCCAGCCGACGCCGCGCCCTGACCGGCACGGCGAAGGCGGCAGCCGCGTAAACGGCCAGGCCCTGTGGCGTCGGCGCGGTTGGCCAGCGGCGACAACCGCCCCCGAACGTGCCGCGGCGCCCTCACCGATGCACACCGGTGAGGGCGCGGCGGCGCATTCGGACAACCACGGGGTGACGCCGCACCGGCGCGGCGGTGACCGGCACGACGGAGTGGGCCACCAGCTTCCGCACGGGTGGAGCCTCACACAGGGACCCACAGGCATTCAGCTCACAGCGGGCCGGGCAGCCCTGTGCACGTCGCGGGTGCCCGGCCCGCGTGTGTGACGCCCGGCTGCGTGAGAGGCGAGGGTCGGCGGTGCCTCCCGCCGGGCTGCCCGCCGGCTGTGAGCTGCGCTGTGAGAGTCGCGCCGGCGGTGTGGGCGGCTGTGAGTTGGCCAGGCGTTCGCCAGAGCACACAAACGGCGGTTTGAGGGTGCGGAACCAACACGCCCTGCGGACCGCGGGCGATCAGGTTCCGCTCGCCGTCGGGCCCGGGAACACATCGGGCCGCCGTGAGCCGGACGCCTCGGGTGCCGCGCAGTTTGGTGCGCTGACACCTCATCGAACACACCGCTACCCGACAAGGGAGGACGCGCTCCTCCCGCGGACGCTCCCGTTCGTGGCGTTGTCCGCGCCCGCGCGCCCGGCGGCGGTCCTGACCGCCCGCTAGCGCCCCGCCGCACGCCTCCTCGAGGGCGGCGGGGCCGGAGGTGAACCCCCATGTCCCGCATCCCGGCACGTCTTCGTGCCCTGACCCAATCCCGCGCCGCTCGCCAGGCCGGCCGCGTCGCCGTCGTCACCGGCGCGGTGATGCTGTTCCTGTCGGTGCCCGCCGCCGCGTACGCCGACACCGGCACCCCGGTGTTGGCGGTGAACTCGCTGCCGGTGGTCATCAACAACCTGCGGCTGTGGCTGGTCGGCATCCTCGCCGCGGTGGCCACCCTGTTCCTCGTCCTGGCCGGCGTGTACTGGGCGACCGCCGGGGGTGACCCGGCGCAGGTCGAGCGGGCCAAGGGCGCGTTGAAGAACGCCCTGGTCGGCTACGGCCTGGCCGTCCTCGCACCGGTCCTGCTGCAGGTCGTTCGCGGCATCGTCGGAGGCTGATCATGGGTTGGCTGCTCGACCAGATCCTGGACTGGCTGGCGGCGGCGATCCTCGGCTGCCTGGACGCCCTGTTCGGGGTGATCAGCAGCGCGCTGCTGATCACCCCGAACGTCACCGCCCTGCCGCAGGTACAGGCGCTGACCGGCCGTTCGGTCCTCGTCGTCGACACCGTCTTCGTCCTCGCCTTCGCCGCCGCCGGCGTGCTCACCATGACCGCCGGCGGAGACGAACGATCCCGCTACACGGTCAAGGACCTTCTCCCGCGCCTGATCGTCGGGTTCGTCGCCGCGCACTTCTCCCAACTGTGGTGCGGCATGCTCATCGACCTCGCCAACGCCCTCACCGCCGCCCTCACCACACCCCAGGGGGACAGCGACGGCGCGCTGCGGGCGATCAGAACCCACATCACCGCCGGGCAGGACAAGACCGCGGTGCTGCTGTTCGTGATCTGCGTGGCGATCATCGCCGTGCTCCTCGCAAGCACCGCGTTCAGTCTGATCGTCCGTTTCGCCGTCGTCCTCGTCCTCACCGCCGCCGCACCGTTGGCTCTGGCCTGTCACGCGCTGCCGCAGACCGACCCGATCGCCCGCCTGTGGTGGAAGTCCTACGCGGGCGTGCTCGCGGTGCCGGTGGTGCAGGGCTTCACCCTGTATGCCGGGCAGTGGATGCTCACCGACCCGGACCACCTGCTGCCCGTGCTGGGACTGCCGGTGGACCCGGGCGGGGTGATCAACCTGTTCGTGGTGATGGTCATACTGTGGACCACCCTGCGGGTGCCCACCCTGATGCGCCGCTACGTCTCCACCGGCAACAGCGGCCGCGGGGTGAACATGCTCGGTGCCGCGGTACGGGTGATCGTCGTCCAGCAGGTCACCCGGTCGGTTCCCGGCCTCGGCCGCGGGCTGCGGGCGGTGGGCCGATGACCCCCCGCGACCACACCGACATGACGCGGGCGCGGATGCCCGCCGACGTCGACGCCCCCGACAAGGTTCTCTACGGGCTGACGTTCCGGCAGCTGGCGATCCTCGCCGTCGCCGCCCTGGCCTGCTACGGCGCCTGGCGTGCCCTGCACGACCTCGTGCCGGTGCCGGTGCTCGTCGGCGCCGCCGTCATAGTCGGCGGGCTCGTCTTCGGCGTCGCTGTCGGCCGGCGTGACGGCCTGCCGCTGGATGTGTGGCTGCTCGCCGCCGTCCGCCACTCGCGGGCACCCCGCGCCCTGTCGACCACTGACACCACCTCGAAGACCCCCGACTGGGTTCAGGCGCCGAAAACAAAGGTGATGCTGCCGGCGCCGCTGAGGCTGCCCGCCGACGCGATCGACGACGGCGGGGAAATCCGCTTGGGCGGGGCGCGGGCGGCGATGGTCGCCGCGACGAACGTCAACCTCGCCCTACGCACCGCCGACGAGCAAGCGGCGTTGGTCGACACCTTCGGCCGCTGGCTGAACAGCTTGTCCACGCCGACGCAGATCGTGGTGTCGGCGCAGCCGGTGGACCTGCACTCCCACGCTCGCACGTTAGGGGCAGCAGCCGGCGCGCTGGCGCACCCGGCTCTGGCCGACGCGGCCACGGATCACGCCCGGTTCCTCGATGACCTCGCCGCGCGCAGGGATCCGCTGCGCCGGCAGGTCCTCATCGTCACCCGCACCAGCAGCGGGGAGCGGGGCGAGCACGCCGCCCGCCGCCGCGCCGACGACACCGTCCGCGCCCTGTCCGGCCTCGGCGTGACCACCCGCGCCCTCGACGGGGCGGCCGTCACCGCCGCGATCGCCGCCGCCGCCGACCCCTACCGGCCTGCCCGCCCCGGCGGGCTGGCCGCCCCCGACACCGTCATCAGCGGCCCCGCCGCCACCCGCCCCTCACCAATCCGGAAGGACCGATCATGATGTGGACCCGGACCGGCCCGACGGCCCGACGCCGGGCGGACGCCTCGGCGCAGCCCTCCACCGGACGTGTGGCGGCCACCGTCGCTCCTGCCTCGGTGGAGGTGACTCCGCGGATGCTGCGCGTGGGTGACGGCTACGCCGCCACCCTCGTGGTCACCGGCTACCCGGCCGAGGTCGGCCCGGCCTGGCTCGAACCGCTGCTGTCCTGGCCGGGCCGCCTCGACCTCGCCCTGCACATCGACCCGCTGCCCGCGCCGGTCGCGGCATCACGGTTGCGCAACCAGCGGGCCCGGTTCGAATCCTCCCGACGGGCCGACGCCGAGCGCGGCAAGCTGTCCGACCTTTGCGTCGACGCCGCCGCCGACGACGCCGCCGACCTCGCCCAGCGCCTCGCCCGCGGCGCGGCCAAGCTGTTCCGCGTCGGCCTCTACCTGACCGTGCACGCCCGCACCGAAGACGAACTCCTCGACGCCTGCGCCCAGGTGAAAGCCGGCGCCGCCTCCACGTTGATCGAGGTGCAGCCCGCCACGTGGCGGCACCTCGCCGGGTGGACCACCACCCTGCCCCTGGCCATGGACTCGCTGCAGATGCGCCGCACCATGGACACCCAAGCCCTGGCCGCCGCGTTCCCCCTCGCCAGCGCCGATCTGCCCGCCCCGCTGCCCGGCGACCCGCCGGCCGAAGGCGGCATCCTCTACGGCGTCAACCCCGACTCCGGCGGCATCGTCTGGTGGGACCGCTGGATCCAGGAGAACCACAACTCCGTCGTCCTCGCGCGCTCCGGCGCCGGCAAGTCCTACTTCGTGAAGCTGGAGATCCTGCGCAACCTCTACCAGCAGGTACAGGTCGCCGTCATCGACCCCGAAGACGAGTACCTCCGCCTCGCCGACTCCGTCGGCGGGACCGTCGTGCGCCTCGGGATGCAGGGGGTGAAGATCAACCCGTTCGACCTGCCCGCCGCCGACACCCGACCCGACGTCCTCACCCGGCGGGGGCTGTTCCTGCACACCTTCATCGCGGTGCTGCTGGGCCAGCAGCCGCCACCGGGCGAGCGGGCCGCCCTGGACCGGGCGATCCTGGCCGTCTACCGGGCTGCGGGAATCACCGCCGACCCCGCCACGCACCACCGGCCCGCCCCACTCCTGCGGGACCTCGCCGACTGCCTGCACGCCGACACCGACCTGGCCGCCGGTCAGCTCGCCGCCCGGCTCGCCCCCTGGGTGGACGGGTCGTTCTCCGACCTGTTCGACGGGCCCACCACCACCAGACCCGACGGGCACCTCGTGGTGTGGTCGCTGCGGCACCTGCCCGACGAGCTGCGCACCGTCGGCACCCTCCTCGCCCTCGACGCGATCTGGCGGCAGGTGGACGCCCCCGGCCGGCTGTCCGCCCGCCGCCTGGTCGTGGTGGACGAGGCGTGGCTGCTGATGCGCGACGGCGAAGGCGCCCGGTTCCTGTTCCGCATGTCCAAGGCCGCCCGCAAACGCCACGCCGGGCTGACCGTCATCACCCAGGACGTCGCCGACCTATTGGGCACCGACCTCGGCCAGGCCGTCGTGTCGAATGCCGCCACCCAAATCCTGCTCAAGCAGGCACCGCAGGCCATCGACGCCATCGGCGACGCGTTCGGCCTCACCGCCGGCGAGCGGCGGCTGCTGCTCGCCGCCCGCGTCGGCACCGGCCTGTTGATCTCCGGCACCAACCGGAGCAGCTTCGAGGCCATCGCCTCCGACACCGAGCACCAACTCTGCACGACACGCCCGAACGAACTCGCCGACCTGGACGAGGAAGGAGAGGACCTGTGACCCCGCCCGCCACCGCCAGCATGACGCTCCCGCCGCCCACGCCCACACCGGCGCATGGCCCGTCCGGGCCCGGCGCCGGCCTCGTCCCACCCCCGGCCGGGCCCACCCGCTGGGTCCTCGACGCCGCCGGGTGGGCCGGGCAGCGGCCGTGGCTGCTCGCCGTGGCCGCCGCCGCCCTGCTCGCCTACGTCGCCGGACGCAACCTCATCGGACTGTGGCGGCACCGCCGCCACGCCGACGGCGCCCGCCTGGTCACCATCGCCCCACCACCGGAGGTCGACCCGCACAGCGCGGCAGCGTTGTGGGCCAACCTCACCGGCACCCTCACCCCGTCCCGCCGCCGCCGGTGGCTCCACGGCAGTCCCCACGTGGTCTGGCAGTACACCTGGACAGGCCGGCGGCTGCTCATCTCCGTCTGGGTGCCCGGCACCGTCGCACCCGGCGCCGTCGAAGCCGCCGTGCGCGCCGCATGGCCCGGCGCCACATGCACCACCGACGACACCACCCCACCCCCCATCCCCCTGCACACAGCGGCGGCGATGGGCGGTCACCTGCTGCCCACCACCGCGGAATGGCTGCCGTTCCACACCGACCACGACAACGACCCCCTACGCGCGCTGATGTCCGCCGGCTCGCAGCTGCGGGCCGACGAGTACGCCTGCGTGCAGGTCCTCGCCCGCCCTGCCGCACCCCGCCGGGCGCTGCGCGCGCGGCGGGCCGCCGCGCGGCTGCGCGACGGCAAAACCGCCATCCCCACCATCAACCCGGCCGCGCCGCTGCTGTGGCTCGTCGAGGTGTTCCTGCCCGGGCGACCCGCCGGCACCGCCCGGCCCGCCCCGACGGGTAGGCGGGACCCGGGTGTGGAACGCGACGTGCGGGCCATCCTCGACAAGAGCGCCCACCCGCTGTGGGAGACCGCGATCCGCTACGCGGTCGGCAAGGACAGCCGGCGCGCGACCACCGACCAGCGGCCCCGGTTGCGGGGCATCGCCGACACGGTCGCCTCCTCCTTCGCCGTCTACTCCGGCCGCAACCGCCTCACCCACCGCACCCGCATGCCCGCCCCCGCCGCGGTCCTGGCGCACCGGCGTCTCGGCGCCGGGTTCCTCACCTCCACCCCCGAGCTGGCCGCTCTCGCCGCCCTGCCGCGGGACCTCGCGGTGCCCGGTCTGGACCGGGCGCGGGCGAAGTCCATGCCCGCGCCGGTCGCCGTGCCCACCGGCGGGCGCGGCACGAAGGTCCTCGGCGATGCGCAGGTCGGCGGCCACGGCGTAGCCCTGTCCGTGCCGGACTCGAGATATCACCTGCACGTCATCGGATCCACCGGCTCCGGGAAGACGACGCTGCTGGTCAACATGGCCGTCGACGACATCAAAGCCGGACGGGGCACCGTCGTCATCGACCCGCACGGCGACATGGTCCTGGACATCCTCGACCGGCTCCCCGCCTCCGTGGCCGACCGGGTGGTGCTGTTCGACCCGGACCAGCCCAACCCGCCGACGATCAACCCTCTCGCCGGTGACGACCCGGACCTGGTCGTGGACAACCTCGTGTCGATCTTCGGGAACATCTTCGCCAAGGCGTGGGGGCCGCGGATGGACGACGTGATGCGGGTGGCCTGCCTGACCCTGCTGCGCCACGCCAACGTCACCCTGCAACACATCCCGCCGCTGCTCAACTCGGCGCAGTTCCGGTCCGCGATGACCGTGGAGCTGGACGACCCGGCCGGACTGAGTGGGTTCTGGCAGTGGTACGACGAGCTCAACCCCGCCCTGCGCTCCCAGGTCATCGGCCCCGTTCTCGCCCGCCTGCGGGCATTCCTGCTGCGCGACTTCGTCAAGCGCACCATGCGCTACCCCAGGTCGAGCTTCGACATGGGCAAGGTCCTCGACGACGGCGCCCTGCTCGTCCGCATCCCCAAGGGCCAGCTCGGTGAGGACACCAGCAAACTCCTCGGCTCGCTCGTGCTGGCACAGGTGTGGCAGGCCGCCACCGCCCGCGCCCGCATCGACCCCGACAAGCGCCGCGACGCCACCCTGATCATCGACGAGGCCCAAAATTTCCTGACCCTGGCCAACAGCCTGGACACGATGCTCGCCGAGGCCCGCAAGTACCGGCTGTCCCTCGTCCTGTCCCACCAGGATCTCGCCCAGTTCCCCAAGGACCTCCTCGCCGCTGCGTCGGCGAACGCCCGCAACAAGATCTACTTTTCCTGCGCGCCCGAAGACGCCCGCGTCCTGGCCCGGCACACCCTGCCCGAGCTCGACGAGCACGACCTGACCCACCTCGACGCCTACACCGCCGCGACCCGCCTCGTCGCCGACGGCCGGCAGACACCGGCGTTCACGATGCGAACCCGCCCACCGAAGCCGGTCGTCGGGGAGGCGACCGCGATCCGGCAGGTCGCCGCCGCGGCCATCACACCCCAGGACGCCAGCGCCATTGACGCCCTCGTCGAACGGTTCTCCCGCCCCGACAAGGGCAACAGCGGCACCGACACGGCCAGCACCCGCGACGCCAAGCGGAACAGCCGCACGTCCCGCTCCGCCTGACCGTCACCGCGGCCCACGCCGTCGCAGCGGTGCGCAGACGCGCTCGAGGTGGGCGCCGACGGCGGGGGCTGTTCAGGCGAGTTCGTGGGTTTCCGTGACGCCTTCCGCCGCGGCTTCACCGCGCCTACACCACCTCCCACCACCGCCCGCCCCGCTTCGGCAGCCCGGTGCGGTCCCCAGCGCAGCACGCCGCCCGTGAACGGCCTCGGTCACCGGCGGCGACAGTTCCAGACTCCCTCCCTACAGGAGGGAGTCCTCTCCGTCCTATCTCCCTGAGGAGATCCCTCATGTCCAGCGATTCCTCCAATCCTGAGCCCCGTCCTTCTCGTCGTCCCTCCAGTAAGGAGCAGCGGCTGGCGTACCTGCGTCGCCTGACGCTGCGGGACCACGACCTGCTGAGCTGGCTCGCCGAGCACTACGTGCTGTCCACCGCCCAGATCGCCGCCGCGCTGTTCCCGTCGGAGCGTGCGGCCCGGCTGCGGCTGGCCACCCTGCACCGCATCGACGCCGTGCACCGGTTCGTCGACGTCACCACCGGCGACGGCCAAAACCTCTACACGCTCGGCCCGCTCGGGATGCTCGTGCGCCCCACCACCTACACCGACCCCGAGCGGCCCGAGGCCCGGCCGCCGCGCAGCAGCATCGAACGCACCGAGCGGATCATCGGCAGCCCCCGCCTGCGGCACCTGCTCGGCACCAACCAACTCTTCGTCGACCTGCACGCCTACACCCGCACCGACCCCAGCGCCGAGCTGGTGCGCTGGTGGTCCGAGCAGCACGCCACCGCCGCCTACGCCCTCGCCGGCATCCGCCCCGACGGACACGGCATCTGGACCGCCGCCGGCCGCACCGTCGGGTTCTTCCTCGAACACGACAACGGCACCGAACCCCTGCGCAAGGTGCTGCGCAAGCTGCGCGGCTACGAACGCCTCGCCGAGTTCGGCCCCCGCTACCCCGTCCTGCTGCGCGTGCCCAACCGTCGCCGCGAGGCACACCTGCTCGACGCCCTCGCCGGCGTACCGACGGTCATGCCCGTGGCTACCGGCCTGCACGACGAGCACCCCGCCGGCCCCGCCTGGACCCTCGCCGCCGAACCCGGCCTACGCCGGTGGCTGCACGAACTGCCCTGCGACCACGGCCCCGACAACATCGCCACCAACCCCCACCGCTATACCGACCCCGACGACCACTGACACCCGCGCCAGTGACTACCAGCGATAGTTGACACTTCCCAGCGGTAGCTGGCACTTAAGGGTGCTTCTTGTGATGCGAGGCTTCCAGCAGCGATGGGCCCGTCAGCTATCGCTGCTGGTCTGGCCATTCGGTTCGGGAACTCAATGTCAGTGATGTCCTCAATCGTGCGCCCATCGGTGTAGATCCGGTGGCCGATCGCGGTTCGTTCCAGAGCTTCGGCCTTGCGCGCCGCCTGTTCAGCGACGCGGAGCAGGTGCGGGAACCGGCTTGCCCCACCCCACGTTCCTGCAGGTCTTTTGGATAGCTGCGGCACAGGCCGCCGTTACAAACTCTGACCTGGGCCTACGCAAGATCAACTCATCGTAGCGGTAACCTTCGTTCGCGTAAGTCCGAGTTAGGGGAAACGCCGGTAGGGCCGGAACCGCCGCGCTGTGTTGACCTTCCCCTTGGGTGAAGCCGCAGCATCGTCGGCACCGGCCGCGGTGGTCGGGACGAGGAGGAGTGGTGCGGCAGCTGCTGACGATCGGGGCGTTCGCCCAGGCCGCACGGCTGTCGCCGAAGGCGCTGCGGCTGTACGACGAACTCGGGTTGCTGCGGCCGGCTGCGGTGGACGGTGAGTCGGGATACCGGTTCTACGATCCGGCGCAGTTGGAGCGGGCCCGGTTGATCGCCTGGCTGCGGCGACTGGGTATGCCGTTGGCGCGTATCCGGCGGGTGTGTGAGCTGCCAGCTCCGGCGGCGGCCGAAGAGATCGCCGGCTACTGGGAGCAGGTGCTGGCCGAGACCGCCGCCCGTGGGCAGTTGGCCACCTTCCTCGTCGATTATCTGTCGGGAAGAGGTAGCCCTGTGGGAGAGACTGCGCCCATGCTCGGGATCCGGTACGCCGCCCGAGCGGAGTCGGGACTGGTACGCACGAGCAACGAGGACACCGCCTATGCCGGCCCCCGGTTGTTGGCGGTGGCCGACGGCGCCCGCGGTCCGGGTGGGGACCTCGCGAGCGCAGCGGCCATCGACGCACTCAAGCCGTTGGAAACCTTGGCCGTGCCGGCCGATGACCTGCTCGGCGCACTCGCGGACGCGGTCGGTGACGCCGACAGGGCGATCGCGGACATCGCCGCGTCAACGCCGTCGGGTGAGGTGGTCACCACATTGACGGCGCTGCTGTGGTCGGGACTCAGGCTGGCGCTGGTGCACATCGGTGACACCCGGGCGTACTTCGTGCGTAACGGAGAGCTGTTCCAGATCACCCATGACCACACCTACGTGCAGTCGCTAGTCGACGAGGGTCGCCTGACCGCGGAGGAAGCGGCCTCGCATCCGCAACGCTCGCTTCTCGCACGGGCGCTCACTGGTACGGGCGGGGCCCTGCCGGACCTGTCCATGCATGAGGCCGTGGTCGGTGACCGGTACCTGTTGTGCTCCGACGGGCTGTCCGCCGTCGTGCCGACCGAATCGCTACGCGAGGTGCTGACCGGGCAGGGCGGCCCTCAACAGGTGCTGGACGAGTTGGTCGCGCGGGCGTATGCCGCTGGCGCCCCCGACAACATCGCGTGCGTGGTTGCCGATGTGGTGCGGCTGGAAACACCGGCTACTGCCGATGTCCACCGTAGCGGCGGCACCGGACGGTGAGCACGTCAGCGGTCCGGGCACGTCGTGCCTACACGGTTGACCGCCGTCCGCTGGCCATCGCGGCGTACCGGCGGTTGTGGGTGGCCTCGGCCGTCTGCGCGGTGGGTGGTTCGTTCAGCGTGGTCGCGGTACCGACGCAGCTGTTCATGGTGACCGGCTCGTCGGCAGCCGTGGGTGCTTCCGCCGCCGTGTCGTTCGTCGCACTGATCGTGGCCGCGCTGTGGACCGGCGCCGTCGCCGATGTCAGGGACCGGCGGACGGTACTGCTAGCCACCCACTGCGGCCTCGCGTTGACGTACACCGCATTGTGGGCCCAGGCGGCGCTGGGTGGCCGCTCGGTCCCCGTCTTGTTGGTGTTGGTGGCCTGCCAGGGGCTGACCTTCGGGGCGATCATGACCACAATGGGTGCCGCGGTGCCCCGCCTCGTCCCGGTCGAGCTGCTGCCGGCGGCGAGCAGCCTCAGCCACCTGGTGCGCTACGCCGGGTCGGTCCTGGGGCCGGTGCTGGCCGGCGTCTTGATCCCGATTGTCGGGCTCAGCACGCTGTACCTGCTCGACGCCGTCGCGCTGCTGGCCATCGTGTGGGCTGTCGTCAAGTTACCGCCGCTGCCGCCCAGCCCTCACCCGACCGACTCACCGAGCGCCCCAGCGGCTCGGTACCGCCAGGGCCGCTCCACGATCGGCCAGGTGCTGGCTGGTTTCCGGTACTTGGCGGCCAGCCGGCTGCTGGTGGCCGTTCTGGCCGTGGATCTCGCAGCGATGGTCTTCGGCATGCCGGTGGCGTTGTTCCCGGAACTGGCCCAGCACACCTACGGCGGCCCGGCAGGCGGCGGCCTGGAGCTGGGATTGCTCTACGCCGCCTACCCGGTCGGGGTGTTCGCGGCTGGCCTGTTGTCGGCCACGTTCACCCGCGCCCGTCGCCACGGCACCTTCATGGCGGCGGCCGCCGCCGCGTGGGGCGTCACCGTCGTGGTCCTCGGACTGGCCACACGGCTCTGGATCGCGCTGGCGGCGCTCGTCCTCGGCGGTGCGGTGAACTTCGTGCTGAGCACGTTCCGCAACGCCATCTCACAGGCACACACCGACGACGCCATGCGCGGCCGGGTCCAGGGATCACTCATCGTCGTACTCCACGGGGGACCGCAGATCGCGAACCTGCTGCACGGGGCTGCCGCACCGATCTTCGGCCCCCGAGTGGTGATCTGCGTCGGTGGGCTGCTCACCGTCGCGACCGTGGCAGCGATCGCATGGGCAGCGCCTCAGTTGCGGCACTACACCGCTCGGCACGACGACCACTGATTGAGCCCCGCCGGCCTCCTGTCGAGGCTGGGCGCCCCGGACGCTGGAACTCGCACCTTCATATCGGAACAGACCAATTGGGCGACGCCCTGGCCGACACGCGGACACACCCTTCAGTGCCAAGAATCCCTGGGAGTCGGTGCTAACTACCGCCGGCACCGCCTCGAAGGCTCCGAAGCTGACGCCCGGCCCTCTTGGTCAGGATGTTGTGAGACACCGCGTGTGAGTGCGGGGTGCTGACCGAGGGCGGGATCGGAGATCCTGGTGTACGTGTCGACATCTTCTGCGGACCAGCCTGTGTCGGGTGGGTCTGGGTCTGATCCGGCGCCGCGGCCGTCGCGGCGGGCGTTCAGTCCGGAGTTCAAGCTGCGGATTCTCGCCGAATATGAGAATGCCCCGCATGGGGAGAAAGCCGCCGTGTTGCGGCGGGAAGGCTTGTATTCGTCGCATCTGATCGAGTGGGCGAAAGCCCGCGACGCCGGCGCGCTGACCGGCAGCGGCGGCGGCGGCGATTCATCCTCGGGATCGCGGCGGCCGGCTCGGAAGACGGCTGAACAGATCGAGTTGGAGAAGCTGCGCCGGCAGAACGAGAAGCTGCAGGCTGATCTGAAGAAGACCCGGATGGCGTTGGACATCATGGGAAAAGCACACGCGCTCTTGGAAGAACTCTCCGAGAGCGCGGACAACGATCCGCCGCCGAGCAGATCCTGACCACAGCGTTCACCGACCTGCGATCGGCGGGGATAGCGGTGCAACGCGGCTGCGAGTTGACGGGGACGTCACGCGCGACCCACTACCGCCGCCGTAGCGGGCTGGGGCCGGTGCACGGGCCGTGGCTGCCGCGGACCCCGCCGCCGTCGGCGCTGTCCGACACCGAACGGGTCCGCATCCTCGACGTGCTGAACAGTGCGGCATATGCCGATCTGGCGATCCCGCAGGTCTGGGCTCGGGAACTCGACGAGGGCCGGTACTGGTGCTCCCTGTCGACGATGTATCGCATCGCCCGCACGGCCGGGCAGGTCCGCGAACGACGCCGGCAGGCAGCCCACCCGCCGCGGGTGCGTCCCGAGCTGGTCGCGACTGGCCCGTCGCAGGTGTGGTCGTGGGACATCACCGCATTGAAAGGACCGGTCAAAGGCATCTGGTATCGCTGCTACGTGGTCATCGACATCTACTCCCGTTACGTGACCGGGTGGCTCGTCGCGGCCGGCGAAGACGCTGTCGTGGCCCGTGATTTCCTCGCCGACGCGGTCGCCCGCAATGGGATCGAGCCGCACACTCTGCACGCCGACCGCGGTGGCGTCATGGTGTCGAGACCGGTGTCCGAGATGCTGGTGAGCCTCGGCGTGCTCCGCTCGCATTCACGGCCGCGGACGTCGAACGACAATCCGTACTCCGAAGCGCAGTTCAAGACGATGAAATACGTGCCCGACTTTCCCGACCGGTTCGGCTCCCTCGCCGACGCCCGCGCCTTCTGCGACAGCTTCTTCACCGCCTATAACCATGAACACCGCCATTCCGGGATCGGCTGGCACACCCCGGCGTCAGTCCACTTCGGCACCGCCGAGCAGATCCGCGCGCAGCGGCAGACCACCCTCGATCAGGCCTACACCGCTCACCCGGACCGGTTCGCCCGCCGCCCTCGAGCACCCCAGGCACCCGGCAGCGCCTGGATCAACAACCCCGCCCGGCAAGAACAACCCGCCCGCTAACGACAACCTGTCTCAGGTTGACTTGACAACTACCGCGGCACGGTGCCAACTATCGCGGGGAGTCACAGCGCCGCGTCGCGGCCCACAGCCACTCACCGCCGCTCACACCGCAGGTCAGCACCCCTGCCACGCCTCACCACGGTCCATGACTGTCAAACAACAAGATCGCCTGCGACCGGAGCCGGCTCTCACAGCACAATCTCCCCACCCGCCCGACAAGCGGCTGTTGATCTCTCACAGTGCAGGTCAGCGCCCCTGTCCAACGGTGTTGCGGGCGGTACGTGCTGTGAGAGAGGGCCGCTACCTTTCACGGCACCACCACACCCCACATTTCGCTCCACCCGGTTCGGTCCCACCCCAGGGATCCCTCGCCGCACCCATCCGGTGCGCCCCGCCCACCCGCTTCGGCCGGTCGGCACGCGCCCCGCGCGGCGACCCCTGACGGTCGCACCCACCACCCGCACCACCGCTTCCCCTTGTCACTGACCTGACCCACGCACCCGGTGGGCCGGTCATCCCTGCGTGCCCTCGCGCGCCCCGCCCGAAGGAGGAACCCCGCCATGGCCGACACCCTCAATGGCACCGCGCTGACCCGTCACGGCAGCCGCGTGCCCGCCCTCCCGCCCAGGCCGACCCGCACCCGGGCCACCACGGCTCCCACGCCGAGGCCGGCCCCCGCCCGTGCCGCCACTGCCGCCCCGCGGCCGACCGTCACACCGGCGCCGACCATCGCCACGATGATCGTGTGCCTGCCCGACGAGCTGCCCGCCCAGGCGCTCACCGCGCACCAGCTCGACAAGCACTTCGGTGTCACCGGCACCCTCACGCCCCTGTTCTGGGCGGTCCCGCAGCTACGGCGGTGGCAGCGCCACCAGATGATCGGCCTGCGCAAGGGCCAGCCCGCGCCGTGTGCGGGAGGACCCGTGCGGCTGCTCGACCTGCAGGGCATGCGCCACGCCGCCGGCGTCGGAGCCGGAATCCGCTACCAGATCTGGCAGCAGGTCGTGCACGGCACCCGCCCGGCCACCCCGTGGCCGGCGTTCGAAATGCGCCACCTCACCGACCCCGACCGCTACCCCCTCGACACCGCGATCGCGGACTTCCACGCCCAACCCCGCGTCAACGCCATGCGGATGCACGCCGCCGCCACCCCCGGCCCAGGGCAACCCGGCGTCGGGGAGTTGGAGATGTACCAGGCAGGCCCGATGGCCTACCAGCACTACCACGCCACCAGCGCCATCGCCGGCGACGCGATGCTCACCGCCGACGGCCGCAAGCTCGCCCCGGCCAGCGACGCCCTCGCCCACCGGGTGACCTACCTGGAGCAGGCCCTGGCCTACCTCGACACCGTCGAGCCGGGCCAGCGGCTGCTCGCGGTCGCCCTGTAGCCGGACCCCACAAGAGCCGACCGGACGGCGCGCCCTGATCCCCGCACCCGCGGGACGACAACAGGCACGCCGCCCGGCCGGCCGGCGTGCCGACCCCCAACGGCCGGGCGACCCGGGCCGCACCCACCCACACACCAGGAGGCAACACTGATGAGGTCCAGACACCGCGCCACCGCGATCCGGGCAGCGCTCACCGCCGTCGAACACGACGCTGACGTCCAAGGCTGGGACGCTAGGCCTGCCCTGCTCGGCCTGTTCGACGCCACCACCCACCGCCACCAGCCCCGCATCGACATCGACGAGATCGGGGTCGACCCGGCTTTCTGGCGGCTGCACGAGCAGACCGTGCCCGGACTGCGGCTGCCCTACTGGGTGGGCTTGAAAACCCTCACCGCCCACCTCACCGCCCCGGACGCACCGCCGTGGCTGGCCCGGTGGGCGCACACCGGCCAGCGGCGCCTGGCCGGACTGGCGTTCCTCGCCGAAGGCCTCGACACCAGCGACACGGGCCGCCGCGACGCCGCCCCCCACGACCTGCCCACCGACCCCGCCACCGTCATCCCGCGCTGCCTGCACCACCTGCTCACCGCCGCCCGGGGCTGAACGGACACCGGGCCGAGGCCCAGCGAGCCATCACCGTCGAACCGTGCCGACGGGGCAGCATCCGGGCCCCCGCGGGATGGCCCGCCCGCAGGACGAAGGAGGTGACCTGCGCCGACCGGCCGACACCAGCAGACCGACGGCGTGCGCAGTACCGCCGCTGTGATCGCACCGGCTGCGGGTTCGCCCCCTCGGAGGCGACATACTGCCGGATCCGGGGCCCGCCGGCCAGTTCCCGCCACACGGCTGTCCGCGAGGACAGCCGTCGCGCCGGGCGCCCCGGGCATGGGGCGCCCATTCCCGCTCGGCCTGAGACAGGCCGCCCTGTTCCTCTTCCACCCGCTCCTCGACAGGAGGCGCCAGCTGATGTCCACCTGGCTCTGGCGCGACGACGTCAGCCGCTTCCCCGCGGCACGCGCTCGCGCCTGGGTCTGACCGCTCTGACCGGCAGGGCCCGCCAGATCCTCGCCGCCCACCACCGGCCACCGCGGCAGGAGCCGCGCCCCGACGCCTCGACCGGCGGCGACACCGAACGGTAGCTACGCACCGGCGCCCGGCGCGCACACCCGACCCCGTCGGCTGAGTCCGCCGCAGCGGCCCCGGGCTGCCCGGCCCCCGGCTGGCCTCCGCCAGGCGCCGACAGCGCCACCGCCGTCCCGAGATCCGGTCCACGCACTTGATCACCGCCGCCGTCGAAGCGTGGATCAGTGCGCGGACCTCACCGCCCGCACCAACATCGACCCGAAAGGGGACACCCTGATGACCGACACCCCGCAGGAGACCGCTGCGGCGCACAGCGCGTTCAAGGTGCTGGCCGCGCTCGCCGACCTCGGCGAGGCCACCGCCGCCGCCGTCGCCGAGAAGGCCGGGATCGGCTACTCGACCACCACCCCGAAGCTGCGCGCTTGGGAGGAGTCCGGCCAGGCGGAACGGTTCCGCACCGGCGACGGGCGCACGCTGTGGCGGCTCACCGACGCCGGCCGCACCGCCACCGCCGCCCCATCCCGCCCCACCGACGGGCAGCACCCCGCCACGCCGGACGACCCGAGCAGCGGCCCGGACGTCGCCGACCAGCAGCGCCCGGACGGCGGGGGCCCCTCAGCCGAACCCGACGATCCGCCGGCCGTAGCCAGCGACGAGCCCGCAGAGCCGGACACCGGCGTCGACGTACCGGCCGTTGCCGCCGCCATGCTCGCCGACACCGGCCGCGTGGAGGAGACGCCGGCCGAGACGGCGCCCGAGGACAGGTCGGACAGCGACGCTGCGGACGCGCGCGACGAGAGCGGCCCGGCCCGGAACCGCCGTGCGGGCGGGTCGCTGCGCGGGGCGGTCCTGGACGTCCTCGAAGCCCACCCCGACCGGGAGTACAAGACCGGTGAGCTGTGCAAGCTCATCGACGCCGCCAACACCGGCAGCGGCGCGGCCAAGGCCAGCCCCGGGGCGGTCGCCAACGCGGCGACGAAACTCGTCGCCGACGGCAAGGCGGTGCAGACCGTCGAACGCCCGGCCACCTTCCAACTCGCCCCCGCCACCAGCGGCAACCAGTAGCCGGCTGCCAGGTAGCCCGGAGAGCGGGCGTCGAAGTTGGAGCCTCACGCCCGCCCCCGGTGCTCCTTCCTGCGAAAGGAGCGTCCCGAGTGTCTCCCATCCTGCACACGATCGTCACCACCGTCGGCGGGATCTTCGCCGGCCTCGCCCTCGCCGGCACCCTCCTGTGGCGCCAACAGCAAGCCCTGCAGACTGCCCGCTACGAGGCCACTCACGACGACGTCACCGGCCTGCCTAACCGCCGTCTGCTGCTCACCCGCCTGCGCGCCGCTCTCGCCGAGGGCACGCCGTGCGGGGTGGTGCTGCTCGACCTCGACCGCTTCAAGGCCGTCAACGACACCTTCGGCCACGACACCGGCAACGTCCTCCTGGCACAGGTCGGGCGTCTCCTCACCGGCCTGCACGCCCCCGTCGAGGTCGCCGCACGGCTGTCCGGCGACGAGTTCGCCCTCCTCGTACGCGGCGACCACGACGAGGTCGCGGACATCGCGCGCGCCGCCTGGCGGGTCATCGGCGGCGCCCCCATCCACCTCGCCGGCGACGAGGTCAACGTCCGCGCCTCCGTCGGCTACACCCACACCCACCTGCCCACCAGCCCCCGGCAACTCCTCGCAGAGGCCGACGAGGCGATGTACCACGCCAAACGCTCCGGCACCGGCGTGCACGGTCACCACCCGCTCACGCCCCCGGGACAGCGCAGCCGCGACCGCCACCGCTGACCCCGCCCCGATGCCCCGGCAAGGACCCCGCAGCCCGCGGCTGCGGGGTCCTTCCCCTTTCCGCCCCTGACAAGGAAGAAGCCCATGCTGTCCTTCGCCACCGTCCACACCCTGGCCGGTTGCCTCCTGGCCGCCAACGAAGACGCCAACATCCTCGGCTGGGGGCAGCCAGCGACGCTGCTGCTCATCCACGACCGGCCCCTCGACACCACCGAGCCGGTACGGGAGATGCGCAGCGTGGAGTTCCCGCTCCAGCGCGGCGACCTGCTCACCGACCCGGCCGGGCTGCCCGCTCTGCTGCACCGCCTCGCCGCCGGCCTCGACCAGCCCGACACGCCGACGCCCTACCAGGCCACCCTGCACACGATCATCCGGCTGATCCGGGCAACCTCGCCCGACGCGCGGCTGCTGGCCTGGGCCGCCTGCTACGACGACATCCTCACCGCCGACGGCCAGCCACGGCAGGCCCGCCGCGTCGATGCCGCCGACACCGACGGCCGCCATTACGAGGTCACCCACCTGCGCGGCGAGGACCACCCGCTGCTGGCCGTCGACGACACCCCCGACCCGGCCGGCATCCCCGCGACCTATCCCGGGCTGGTCGCACTCCTGGCCGCCACCGCCCGGTTCGCCACCACCGCGCAGGGGCGGGCGTCGTGACCGGCCCTGACTCCCGCCAGGCCGGTGACCCCGACGAGCCGGTCTTCACCAGCTGGGGACCTGACGGGGTGTCCATTCGCTGCCAGGTGTGCGGGGCCGTCGACGAGATCGTCCAGGACGAGATGCCGTCCATGGCCGGCTACGGCACCGACACCTACACCCGCTGCACCCGCTGCGGGTCCGTCGAAACCACCGACCCGATCTTCGGCTGGCGCCCCAAGCCCGCCCCGCGGCCGCCAACCCGGAACACCCGTGACAACCGCCGACGGCCGCTCGACGCCAGGCCGCCGACGCGCCAGCGGCACCGCCGCCGCGCCGCAGGTGGGCTCTTCCCCGCGAAGGCCACGCCGACCGGCACTGCCGACGGGCGTGGCCTCCCCGCCACGCCTCGTCCCGCGTCCACCAGACCGCTGCGCCGCGCCACCGCCCCACAGCCCCAGCCCACCTGAAGGAGCCAACCCGTGAGCACCCGCTGCTACATCGGGATCCCCGACCCCGCCCGACCGCATCTCGTACACGCCCGGTTCGTGCTCGGCGACGGCCACCCCGCCGCCATCGTGCCCACCCTCGCCCGCATCTGGGCCGGCCACGCCCGCCACGACACCGCGGTCCTCATCACCGCGGTGCTCGCGCACGACTGGGCATACCTCGACGACACCATCACCGCCACCTCCCGCACCGACGGCGCGCCGCCGATCCCGGGCGTCGGAGTGCCCCTGGCCAGCACCGGCGGGGTCGCCGGGCCGCCGGAGCCGGTCACCGTGTTCCCGCTGCGCCACGCCGCGCACCTCGACGTCGGGTGGATCTACCTGATCGACCCGGCCACCGCCCACGTCGCCGTGCACAGCGACGACGGCGACAGGCTCGCCCGATACGGCCTCGACGCCTGCTGCCACCCGCACCGCACCGCCGAGCCGCGCAACGCCAACACGCGAGCGCCGGTCGGGCGGAGCAACTCCAGCTCCTCGCTGGTCGGGGTGTCTCGGTGAGCGCCCGCGCCCTCGCCGTGACCGCGGCGGCGGTGGTCGCGGTGCTGGTGCTGTGCGCGGGCGGGGTCGGGGCGCTGTTCACCGGCGGCGCCGCAGCCGGCTGCTACCGCGCCGTCGGCCCCGACGGGCAGCCGCCGCCGCCCACGATCGCCGTGTCCCCACCCACAGGCGGCAGCACCGGCGGGTGGGGCAGCGAGCAGGTCGCCAACGCCGCGGCGATCGTCACCGTGGGCGTCGACCGCGGTATCCCACCGCGAGGCTGGGTGATCGCCCTGGCCACCGCGATGCAGGAGTCGACCCTGCGGAACCTGCCCGGCGGCGATCGCGACTCGGTCGGGCTGTTCCAGCAGCGAACCTCCCAAGGCTGGGGCACCCCCACCCAGCTGCGGGATCCCCACTACGCCGCCGGGAAGTTCTACACGGCGCTCCTCGCGGTCGACGGGTGGCAGGCCATGCCGCTGACCGACGCCGCGCAGGCGGTGCAGCGCTCCGCGTTCCCCGGCGCCTACGCCAGGTGGGAGGACGACGCGATCGCCCTGGTCCGGGTCCTGACCGGCGGCACCCCCGCGGGTCCGGTCGCGGGCGATCTGGAGCAGGCGATGAGCAACCCGCTGTGCCTGGCCGACGGCGGCGACGGCCAGCTCGGCGGCGAACAGGTGCTGCTGCCTGACGGGTTCACCCTGCCGCCGGGCACCCCGCTGCCGGTCGTGACGGCGATCGGCTGGGCGCTGGCCCAGCTCGGCACCCCCTACACCTTCGGCGGGGACTGCACCGCCCCCCACTCCGGCATCCCCGCCCGCCAGTGCGACTGCTCCTCCCTGGTGCAGCGGGCCTACCGGGCCGCCGGCATCACCCTGCCCCGCACCACCAGCGACCAGGTCCACGCCGGCAGGCCGGTGACGGACTACCGGGACCTGCGGGCGGGGGACCTGCTGTTCATCCCCGGCAGCCGCGGCAGCACGAGCAGGCCGGGCCACGTCGGCATGTACCTCGGTCACGGGCTGCTGATCCAGGCCCCGCACAGCGGCGACGTCGTCAAGATCAGCCGCCTGTCCGCGTGGCAGCTGGCCGCCGTGCGCCGCGTCGTCCCCTGACCCTCCCCGCATCCGCAGACCCCTGCGGACCCCCTGTCGGCGAAGCCGGTCCTGCCGGGCCGCCGACCACTCCCGATTGACCCTGCACGAGAGGACATCACCGTGACCGACACGGACCACACCAGCGCCGCCCGGCAGCCGGGGACCCGCCCCGAGGAGCACACCGACTGGGTGGCCTTGGGCCGCCGGCTGCAGGACATCCAGAACCAGATGATCCACGGCGGCGAAACCCACCGGTACGGCGACGACTACTACGCCGAGGCGCTGCGGCGCCTACTGACCGACTCCCGCTCCGGCTGGATCAGCATCGCCGAGCACCAGTGGCTGATCGACCTGCACACGCACGTGGACCGGCGCAACCTGCGGGAGGCGAACCGGCGGGCCCGCGAGGCCCGCGCCCGCTACGCCACCGCCGGGGCGAAGATCCGCGCCGAGGTGGCCGGGTGGCTGCGCGAGGTCACCAACGACCGGACTGTGCCCGCCCGCTACCGGCGCGAAGGTGTCCTGCTCGCCGCCGACTGGATCGACCCGGCCACCCCCGCCTCCCCCTATACCAGCCTCCAGGCCAGCGCCGCCACCGCGCCCAGTTCCCCACAGCCGTCGCCCACGCCGCCGGTCGACCCGCAGCTGCTTCTGGCGCTGCGGGACGCCCGTGAGCGCGAGGGTCGGCTGGCCGTCGGCTGGTGGCAGCAGTACGCCATCGCCGGACGCACCCCGGCCGAACAGGCGCACACCGCCAGGACGGTCCTGGTCGGCATCGACTGCAGCGACGACAAGGTTCTGCGGGCCCTGCCCCGCTTCGACGTCGCCGGCTACGGCGCCGACCGCTACCACGCGCATGCGCCCGCCGGCGCGCCCGGCTGGTCCGAGCTGACCGACATGGGCCGGGCGCTGGTGATCGACGCGGTGCGGGGCGGGTTCACCGACGCCGTCGGCGACGGCGTCGCCGCCCACTGCCACGCGCTCCTCGACACCGCCCCCGCCGACGCGGGTGACAGGGGGCGGCTGTGACCTACCAGCCGGGCGAGCGCGTCGCGCTCGTACACACCAGCGACCCGCACACCCTGCTGCGTCCCGGTGACGAGGGCGCCGTGCGCCGCTACGACCCGCAGCAGCGGGTCCTGGATGTGGACTGGGACAGCGGTTCCCGGCTGGCGGTGGTCCTCGACGCCGGCGACCGCATCCGTCGCGTCCCGGCCGCCGGGACCAGCGACACGGGCTGGGAGCGGGTTCTCGACGCGCTGCGCGCCGCCGGCGCGGAGGCCGGGCAGGACGCGGCACGGTGGTGGGCGCAGCACGTCCTTGGCGGCCGGGCCACCGGGGACAGATCCGGTGTCGCGCGGCAGGTGCTGGCCGGCATCGACGACGTCGATCCGCCGGTGGTGGACGGGCTGCCCGCCACCGACCGGTACGTCCTGGCCGAGGATGGCGACCGGTACGCCGAGCACGCCCCGCACGGCGCCCCGGAGTGGGGGGACCTGACCGCGCGGCAGTGCGACCAGACGCGGTGGGCGTGGTGCGACGGCTTCGACGACGCCGCCGAGGCTGAGGTTGCCCGGCAGTGCCGGATGATCCTGCACCCGAGCGGCGATGACCGGGACATGAGCCACGTGCATCCCGACCGGGTGCGCCTGGGCGGGCCGGGTGTGTTCGCCGGGGACTGGGCGTGGACGCCGAACGCCGACGGGCAGATGCGGATCCCGGTCGGGTTCGCGGGGACGCTGGTGGACACCTGGAACGGGTGGGCGGTGTTCACCTGCACCCGCCTGGTCGCGGAGGTGATCGTCGCCGAGCAGCAGGACGCCCGCGACCGCTACCGGCGCGAGCTCGCCGCCCAGGGCATCACCGGCGCCCGGCGGGACCGCATGGTCGACGAGTCCCTCGCGCGGATGCGGTTCGACGGCGATGTCATCGACGTCGACGAGACCCGCGTCTACGGCGACCCGGAGGCGGTTTCGCGCGTCGCCCCCGACCCGGACGGCCGGTACACGGTCATGGGCCGCGCCTGGACCTGGACCCCCGTGCACCCGTACGACTGCGACCGCATCGCCGGCGACATCCCCGACCCGGCCGCGGTCCACTGCGTGAACCTTCGGTGCGCGGTGGCCCGGGTGACCCCGAACGACGCCTCGGGCAGCTTCCACCAGGAACAACCGGCCTGGGTCACGTACACGATCGCGGCCAGCACCGCCCGGTCTTCCACCCGCCGACGACCACCACCCTGCCGACGGACCGGCGCGGGCGGGATCAACGGCGCCGCGATCTCCCACAGATCATCCGGCGCCCAGGTACGGATCATGGCCTCGTCCACGGAAGCAGATCATGCCCGAGCTAAACGATCATCCAAATGAGACGCGCCCTAAGTCATCGCTCAACGGCATGGTGCTTCAACTGCACCCGCTCATCGGCACGTCCGGACGGCAACTGGCCAGCTGGCGTGGCGCGCGACTCGCGGCAGATGCGCGCATCCGCTGATAAGGACGTACGACGGCAGCGCCGGCTGCCTCTTGGCCTGGCGGTCAGTAGTGAGTGAGGATCTGCGCAACTGGGTGGCCGAGGAGATCAGCCGTCTTGGCGAGTTCCTCTGCGTCGAGTTCGTATTGCGATCGAGTCGGGTTCATGGCGCTCACCTCGAACCGCGCGAAACCGATGGGCCAGTCGTAGTGCAGGCTGTTCAGCGGTACGACCGCACCACAGCAGGGCACCGTCACGTCCAGGTGGTCGAAGCTCAGGCTGCCATTTGCCCTGATGACGTCCCCGAGCCAGTCCAGACCGATATCCCGACGGCAGCGCGAGCACGTGATCTGGCTGGTGTTCTCGCCGGCGTCGATGAGGGTCATCCGGTCGTAGAACTTGTATTCCACCTCGTCGACAGCGTCGTCGGGGCCCGAGAACAAGCTCGCAACGTAGGCAACGGCGGCGGCGGCCGCGTCGTGGGCGGGCTGCCAGCCCGGGTTCGTCGGGATCAGGCGGATGTACGAGTCGCCCACAAGCCAAGCATGCCTGGTGCTGTGCTCAGCATGTCGGGTGCCATCGATGCATGATCAGTCGAGCCGCCGCTTGCTCTGCATGCTCATCCGCCTTTTCTGGACTCCGCGCCCGCGTTGCCCGATGCAGCACGCCCGCGACATGGGCACCCGACCAGCGGCAGTTCCGGACGTCGACCGGCACGGAAGGCTGGTCGCAGAAGTGACGGTTTCTATGTGAGTGCCGTACCCGGACGGCGGCAGAAGAGGACGCGTACGGTTGTCGCGCCGGACGGGTGAAGCTCTCCGGCACCCGGCGGCTACCGACGTCCAGCCTGGTGTCCAAGGAAGTCGCGGGCATCCGCCCGGGGCTTCCGCGGAGGCCGCAGGATGGTCCATCAGCTTTCGCAGCAATTCGAGCCACTCCGGGGCGTCTGGCGGGTCGATGTTCAGCAGGCGGTCGACCGTCCAGACGGTCAACGGAGTCGAATTGCGGTGTAGCGACTCGGCGAGCAGTGGACGGTAGCCGCTCCACGCCTGAAGGGTGTGCACGATCGGGCTTGGCGTATCCAGGTCGACCTTGTCAAGGCGCTCCATGAGCGAGTAGAGCATCGGCGCCCACCCACTCCGGGTGGCCCCGCTCGGCCAGCTCCATACAAGGTCGGGCATCGGTGCAGGTCCGCGGCTTGGGCGAGGCGGAAACTGATGCCCTCCAGGGTGCGGCGCAATATCGTCGTGTGGATGGTGAGGCTGGGCGAGTTGCAGGCACAGGTGGCAGTGAGCTATGACCGCCTCGGCATGCCCTCCTGGCCCAATCCACACCCGGGAGGGGCCTCGCCGCGCGAGGAGGAGTACTCACGGGTCACCGAGCCCGAGCGGTATGGCATCGTGCACGCCCGCGCCCGTGTATGGGCCGATCGGCTTGGCGATGTACCAGCGGTCGAGGTTGAGACACTCGCACCGGCCCCGCTTGACGACGAGGGACACCTGGGCTGCTTTGACCGCGGCGTCCGGCTCACCTCGCCCCGCCCGGGCACGCTGCCGCTGCTGCTGCTTGAGCGCGATGTGCGGTTGCCTGGGCTCGAAGCGTCGCAAGCGGTGCTGCACATCAGCGTCGTCCGGCCCGAGATCGCCCTAGCGATGCTGCCGGACTGCGGCTGCGACGCATGCGACTGGGGCTCGGATGACCTGCTCCGCGCGATCGACCAGACGATCGGCAACGTCGTCGGCGGTCCGTTCGTGGCGCTGCGAGGGAAGGGGTGGCACGCACGGTGGCATCCAGACGGCGGTAGCTCGGGCGGTTTGGGACGAGGCCCAGACCACGCCCAGTTGATGGAGCTGTGCCGCCGACTCGCGGGCGGGGAGGACATTCGGCTGCCCAACGGCGCAGAGGCCTTCGTGGGCCGCACTTGGCTCGACTGAGTCTCCGCTGAATCCGTCCGCACCACGAACCAGACCAATACGACGCACTCCTCAGCGCGGTACTCACGCGACATGACGACAGAGGTGGGCCCTCGGCTGTCAGCAGACATCCGACTCTCGGCAGATCCGCTCGTTGTGGTCGCTACGTTCCAGAGGCCATGTAGGCGGCGAGGATGTAGTTGGGGTGCCGGTCGAGGTTCTTGCGGGCGCGGTCGTAGCGCATGGTCGTCCGCGGATCGGCGTGACGGGCGGCGATCTGCACGTCGCGCAGGCTCACGCCAGCGTCGAGCATGGTGGTGACGAAGGTGTGGCGCAACATATGCGGGTGCATCCTCGGCATCCGGATCCCGGCGGCGGCCGCCAAATGCCGGAGCCGGCGGGTTGCCGCATGCCGATCCATCCGAACCCCGAGGGTGTTGCGCAGGATCGGACCATCAAGGCGGCCGTCGACCGCACGGTCCACCGCCCTGGCCACGGCGGGCGGCAGCGGAACGAGGACGACCTTGCCGCCCTTGCCGTGAACGCGTACGACGCGGTGGCCGTGTTCCTCTCCAAGGTCGCCGATGTTCGGCCGCAGGCTTCGAAGATCCGCAATCCGAGCAGGCCGAGCATGGCGATCAGCGCGAAGTCGTTCGGGTTTGCCGACAGCCGTGCTGCGGTAATCAGGGCACGCTCAGATCGAACATCCTCAATTCGGCATGACCGGGCACTCAGCGGCATGTGCGGATGTCCCGCATTCGGGTCAGCGCCCTCGTCTGCCACCATGGGCTCGTGGACGAGCAAATCACGCCGATCCTTCGCACCAACAACGCTGAAGCTGCCATGGCCTGGTATGAGCGGCTGGGCTGGCTCATCCCAATAGCGGTCGGTGCGCCGCTGATCAAGTGGCTCGCCCACCGCGCCCGCACCGCGAACGTGACCATCCCTACCGTTGTCGGCGAGGAGGTTGCGCCGTGAACGCCGGCGCGATCAGACTTCGCCGCGGACAGCACCGGCAAGGAGCGGACGTGCTAGTCGCAAGCCACGCCGCCTACCCGGCATTCCGCCACGTCTTCCCTGACCCACGGCGCCGCTTGCAGGCGCTGCGTCCGTTCTTCGAAGCCACCGTGCGCGACGCGATCCCATTCGGCTCCGTCTACGCCAGTACCGATGCCGACGCCACGGCCGCCGTCGCGGTTTGGCTGCCTCCGGGCGCGTTCCCCTGGACCGGCACCCGGCAGGCGCGGGCCGTACCGACACTCATCCACACCATGATCGCCGCGCCCCGGTCCTTCCCCGCCTTCATGCGCCTTGGGTCCAACGCCGCACGGGCACACCCCACCGAGCCGCACTGGTACCTCGTCGTGCTCGGAGTACGTCCGAGCCACCAGGGCCACGGCCACGGATCCCGGCTCGTCGCCGCGGGACTTCGACATGCCGACCGCGCCGGCACCGCCTGCTATCTGGAGACCTCCGACCCGGACAACGTGGCGTTCTATCAACGGTTCGGCTTCACCGTCGTCGACGACGCGTTGCCCCTCGTGCCCGGCGGCCCAACCCACATCGCGATGCGCCGTCCACCGGTCAGGTAGCGACCGGCGATTTCAGGTTCCGAGCCCGCAGTCAAGCGAGCTCCTGGCCCGCCTGACCGGTCCCACTTGACGCTCTGATCGAACGCCCTCAAATCGACACGACGGGCGTTCGCACGGGCGCGCGCCGGACCAGCAGGTCGGTCAGCCCTGCGTCGGAGGTTCCGGGATGCTCCCGGAGCACGATGACGGACCCCTTGAGGTCCCCCGGTCGACGAGCAGCCCGGCCAGCCGGCGAGCGGCTGCCTTGTCCGCCTTGTCGGCTTGCTGGCGCAGCAGGGCGATGGCGGGCTCGGTCTCGTTCCGCTCCACGAGGAGGTCCACGAGCCGGTTCGCGGCATATCGGTCGTCGGCGGCCGCGAGGTTGCGCTGGTCTTCCAAGTCCCCGCGCAGGGCGAGCAGGTCGGCCAGCCGCTTGACCGCGTACCGATCATCGTCGGCCACGCGCTTGCGCAAACCTTCCAAATCGCACGACCAGTCGCTCAGGTACCGCCACCACCCGGTCGGGGCGGCCGGCCAGCGATCGGACCAGCGGAGACCAACCGGTCGGGGTGGACCCGTCCGGGACGGCCGATACCGTGAGCAGGCTTATCCCATCGTAGAGTGACGGCCGGCCTGACGGGTCGCCGTCCACAAGGATCGGTCGTTGCCCGGCTCGTTCACCGGCCACCATGCCGGACGGATCGCACGCCGCCCGGGGCCAGTATGGGCGACAGCGGCCCGTAGCGCGATGTGCCCGACCCGAACCTTCCTATCGGCCTGCCCAATGAGCCATGAACACATCCGGCCAGCCGCCCGTCAGCGGCGGGGCACCCTCCCCCAGCAACTCCGTGTCCGGCCGCGACGACTGCGGCGGGGCAATGTCCTGGCGCCAGCTGCCGGCCTGCGCTGTGGACGGCATCTCAGGTGTCCAGGAGCCCCTTTCGTCTTCTGGCGGAGCAGGTACAGAATGCGTTCAAGAGCGCAGACGGCGTAACGTCGCCCGTGACGCACTGCCACTACGCACGGCACCATAGTCCACCCGCGCCTTCATGAGGAGGAAATGATGCCAAGGAACTCCGGGTACGCAGAGGCCGTATACCAGTTCATTCAGCACCACGCCACGGTCGAGAACGGCGTCCGGGTGTGCCGCGAGCCGCTCTATCCATGGCTGATGGAAGAATTTGGGCTGGATATCCGCGCCGTCAAAGGGGTGCGTACTGCCGCGGTGAAGGAACTCGAACAACGCGGCCTCGTCCATCGACCCAACCCCAGAAGCGTCTTGTTGATTTTGAAAGACTGATCCCTGCTCATCTTCGGACCCAGGGCCCCGGCAAAGTCGTGAGGGGTGTCCGGCTTGAGGTGGTTGGTGTAGACGCGCCCTGGGTGTGGGTAGCGG
>NZ_JBRIQN010000030.1:0-92992 GCF_052981855.1 Micromonospora sp. LZ34 | reverse complement strand
CGCCGCCCGGCCCGCCGCGCCGCCCGGCCCGCCGACGGTCCGGGCACGGAGCCCGCCCCGGCGACCACCTTCGGCGCGGCGCTGGCCGCCCTGCCGTTCGCCGCGGCCGCCGCGCCGGTGCTGCTGGTGGCCGCCGGCGCGCCCTGGCCGGTGGTGCCGGCCGTCGCCCTGGCCCTCGGCGTGGCCGTGCTGCTGTTCGCCGCCCTGGCCGGGCCGCGCCCGCTGCTCGCCCCGGTCACCGTGCCGGTGGGACTGGTGATGACCGGCTCGGGACTGGCCGGTCTGCTGGCCACCCGGGCCGGCACGCTCGCCGGCCTCGGCGTGCTGGTGGTGGCCGCGACCGTGGCCGGCGCCGCCGGGCGGCGCGCCGGCGTGCGCCTCGCCGGCAGCCTGGTCGCGGTGGCCGCCGCGACCGCCCTCGCGCTCACCGCACCGCTGGCCGGCGGCCTACCGCTGCGTACGGCGGCGTTCACCGTCCTGGCCGTGGCGGCACTGACCCTGGCCGTGGCGGCCGTGCTCGCCGTCCGGGGCAACCCGGCGGGGCCCGCGCTGGACGCCGCCGCCCAGGCGGTGGCGTTGGTCGCTCTGCTGCTGACCGTCGGCGCGCTCCGGCACGCCGCGGCGGTCTGCGTGCTGTGGGGGGCCGCCACGGGGGTGCGGGTGCTGCGCCGGGGCGAGTCCGTCGGCCGGCGGTGGGCGTTCGCCGGGATCGCCGGCGGCAGCGAACTGCTCGGCGCCTGGCTGCTGCTGGCCGCCGGGGGAGTGGCCGTGCTGGAGGCGTACACGCTGCCGGCCGCGGCGCTGGCCCTCGGCGCGGGCACGCTGGCGCTGCGCACCCGGCCGGGGCTGAACAGCTGGCTCGCGCTCGCTCCCGGGCTGGCCGCCGGGCTGCTGCCGAGCCTGGTGTCGGTGCTGGTGGCGCCGGAGGCGCAGCCGTGGCGCCGGCTGCTGCTCGGCGCCGCCGCGCTCGCCGTGGTGCTCGCCGGGGCGACCCGGCGCTGGCAGGCCCCGGTGCTGCTCGGCGGGGGCACGTTGGCCCTGCTCGCGCTCCACGAACTCGGCCGCGGCTGGGACCTGCTGCCCCGGTGGATCTTCCTGGCCGTCGGCGGGCTGGCGCTGATCGGGCTGGCCGCCACGTACGAGCGGCGGCGGCGGGACCTGGCCCGGCTGCGGGCCGCGGTGGGCCGGATGGGCTGAGCCGGCGGTGGGCGGGGTAGGGCTCTCCCTACCCCGGATCGGGGGGTTCCCAGGGTTACTCAGCGCAACCGTTCGCCGGAGACTGGATGTGGGTGTCGCTCCGTCCGGCGCGACCCGGAGCCGAAGGACGGGAGCTATTTGATGCTCGGAGCGGTGGCGGAACCGCCGGTACGGCGCGGCAGTGACTACGCACAGTTGTCCCGGCGGATCAGCCAGGCCGGGCTGCTGGATCGGCGGCCCGGGTGGTACGCGGTGCGCATCGTGCTCACCCTGGGCGTGTTCCTGGCGGGTTGGGCCGCGGTCGTGCTGGTGGGCGACTCCTGGGCGCAGCTGCTGCTGGCGGTCGGGCTGGCGGTGGCCACCACCCAGGTGGCGTTCCTCGGCCACGACGCCGGGCACCGGCAGATGTTCCGCCGGCGCGGCCCGAGCGAGCTGGTCGGTCTGCTCGCCGGCAACCTGGCGGTGGGGCTCAGCTACGGCTGGTGGGTCGACAAGCACAACCGGCACCACGCCAACCCGAACCACGAGGACGAGGACCCGGACGTGGGGGCGGGCGCCCTGGTCTGGACGTACGAGCAGGCCGCCGCGACCCGGGGCTTCGGGCGGTGGCTGGCCCGCCGGCAGGCCTGGCTGTTCTTCCCGATGCTGCTGCTGGAGGGGCTGAACCTGCACGCGGCGAGCGTCCGGGCGATCGTGGAACGGGAGCCGGACGGCCGGTACCGGACCCCGATGCGGCACCGGGGGGTCGAGGCGCTGCTGCTCGTCGCGCACACCGCCGGCTATCTCGGCGTGCTGCTGCTGGTCATGTCGCCGGTGAAGGCGCTGCTCTTCGTCGCCGTCCACCAGGCACTGTGGGGCCTCTACATGGGCTGCGCGTTCGCCCCGAACCACAAGGGCATGCCGATGCCGACCGCGGCGGACCAGCTCGACTTCCTGCGCAAGCAGGTGCTCACCTCACGCAACGTCCGGGGTAGCCGGTTCGTCGACCTGGCGCTGGGCGGGCTCAACTACCAGATCGAGCACCACCTGTTCCCCAACATGCCCCGGGCGAACCTGCGCCGGGCCCAGCCGATCGTGCGGGCGTACTGCGCCGAGCAGAGCATCCCGTACGCGGAGACCGGGCTGGTCGAGTCGTACCGGCAGGCGCTCGGGCACCTGCACGAGGTCGGCCGGCCGCTGCGGGGCTGACACGACGGGGGCGGCGCCTGACCGGCGCCGCCCCTGCTCAGCTCAGCCGGTCAGGCGCCGAACGCCTTGATCAGCTCCTCCGGAGCCTCCTGGGTCTCGCTCGCCGCCGGCTTGCGGACGCTCACCGGGGTGCCGAAGTCCGAGTAGGTGGTGGTCATCGTGCCCAGCGACTCGTGCAGCACGCTGACGTCGATGGCGATCTCGGTCAGCCGGCCCTGCTCGTCGACCTTCGCGGTGAACGGGACGGCCTTGGCCTTCTCGCCGAGCGCCGCGATGTCCTTGTCCTTCGCCATGGTGCGGGTGTAGTCCAGGGTGCCGGCGAAGCTGCCCTCGCCGGTCTCCTTCACCTCGGCGACGGCGGAGATGAGCTTCTTGGCGCCGCCCGGGTCGCCCTCCGGCATCAGGTTGAGCTGGCCGCTCTCGCCGAGCTTGGTGGTGTCCATGTGCAGCCACTTCTTCGGCAGCCCGGCCATCCCAGTCACCTTCAGGTACGCGTCGTCGCCCACCATCACGATCCGGAACTTGCCCGAGGTGCCCATGTTCAGCGTCATGTCCCCGGTCTTGGTCGACGGGTCCAGGACGCCCCCGCCGCTCATCACCGACGACTTCAGGTCCATCCGGACGCTCTGCTCGTTCAGCTTCTGCGCGGCGGCGGTCAGCTTGCCGAGCGCGTCGGCCGGGGCGCTGCTGGCCGGTGCCGCGCTGGAGCCGTTGCCGGCCGGTGTGTCCGCTCCCGTCTTGTTGCCGCATCCGGTCAGTCCGAGACTGAGCGCGGCGACGAGCGCGACCCCCGTGGTCGCCAGCCGTCGAGTGTTCATGCTGGATGTCTCCTCGTGAAGGTTGGGCCGGGGCGACGACGACGGTCGATCCCCCGGCCGGGCCGTTGGTCAGCCTAACCCGTCACATCCACAGTTCGGCGTCGATACCCCGGCCCCCGGGACCCGGGTGCCGCCGGGGCCACCCGACCCGACCCGGCCGAGACCGTCCGCCGCCGGCGGCACCCGGCGCCGGCGGACGGCCCGGACACACCCGCCGCCGCTGGTCGGCGTCGTCCCGAACTGCCCCGGTAGGGTCACCCCATGGCAGACGTGCTCACCGCGGAGGCGGTGCGAGACGAGCTGGGTGGGCTGGCGGGCTGGTCGGGAGACCCGGCCGGGATCGTCCGCACCGTGGAGCTGGGCAGCTTCCCGGACGCCATCGCGGTGGTGGACCGGGTCGCGGCGACGGCCGAGGAACTGGACCATCACCCCGACATCGACATCCGCTGGCGGACCCTCACCTTCCGCTGCGTCACCCATTCCGCGGGCGGGGTCACCCGGCGTGACCTGGAGCTCGCCCGGCGGATCGACGAGATCGTGCGGGGTGCCCGATGAGATTCGAGATCAGCAAGGTGCTGGACGCCATCGAGGGCCGGGTCTGCACCGACCCGTCGCTGGCCCGCGCGGTCGTCGACCTCGCCGAGGTGATCCGCTACCAGGACATCGACGGCGGCCGGCCGGCCAGCCTGCTCCGCCTCGGCATGGTCATCGACGCGCTGGCCCGGCAGCTGGAGGAGGACAGCGTCCCGGTCTACGCGATCGTGCACCGGGCCCTGCTCTCCGACGCCGACCTGACCTCCAACGAGCGGATGGTGGTCCGCCGCTGGGCCGACGACGGGCTGGTCGAGGTGCTGGACAACCCGGGCGACCGGATGTTCGAGGTGGCCGACCTGCTCGGGCTGCCGGTGCTGAGCCGGGTCCGCGCCGACGGCCTGCGCGGGCGGTACCCGTGGCTGGTCGAGCAGCCCGGCCGGGTGGTCGCCCCGGTGCCCGGCGCCGGCGGGCCGGCCTTCGTGGCCCACGTCGGCAAGGGCGACACCCCGGTGGCCGGCGACCGGTCGCCGGTCGGCGTCAAGCTGCTCGCCCGCCACTGGCGCTGCCCGGAGCCGGGCTGCGCGCTGTTCGGCGGCGGCGGGGGCGGTGGCGCGTTCGCCGACCTGGCCCGGGTGGACCGCAGCCCGGCCGCCCAGCCGCCGCCCACGCTGCGTGGCGGCGTGCCCACCTGCCCCCGGCACGGCAGCCGGCTCGGTGACGCCGGCCCGCGGCCGCGTACCGAGGTGCTCGCGGTGCGCGTCGGCGGGCTGATCCGGCGTCGCTTCGTGCTCAGCGAGGAGCAGCCGGTGGTGGTCGGCCGGGCGCCCGAGCAGGGCGGCGGAATCATGCTCGGCCAATGGCTCAACGACGAGGCCCGGCGCTGGATCAGCCGCGCCCACGTCCGGTTCGAGCTGCGGGTCGGCGAGGTGATCGTGACCGACGTGAGCACCAACGGCTCCGGCATCCGGCCGGGCGGCTCGATGGCCGAGTCGGACCGGATCGCGCTCGCCCCGCAGCAGTCCCGGGTGCTCGACGCCGGTGACATGGTGGAGCTGTATCCCGGGGTGCAGGTGGGCCGGCCCGGCGAGTTGCCGGCCGGTGCCCTGTACACCCCCACCTCGGTGATGGCCGAGGCGCCGACGATGGCGATGCGCCTGCCGCGCGCCTGAGCGCCGGGCCCGCGCCGACCGGACATACGACGGCGGGCGCCGGGACGTGGTCCCGACGCCCGCCGTCGGCGTACGTCGAACTCAGCCGGCCAGGACGGCGGCGAGCTGAGCGACGGCGTGGTCGATCTCCTCCTCGGTGACCACCAGCGGCGGGGCGAGCCGGATGGTGGAGCCGTGGGTGTCCTTACCGAGCACGCCGCGCTCGGCGAGCCGCTCGCACGCCTGCCGGCCGGTCATCAGCGCCGGGTCGATGTCCAGCCCGGCCCACAGGCCCCGGCCCCGGACCGCGACCAGGCCCTTGCCGATCAGCCCGCGCAGGCCGGCGTGCAGCCGCTCGCCCAGCTCCGCGGAGCGGTGCTGGAACTCGCCGCTGGCCAGCAGCCGGACCACCTCGGTCGCCACCGCGCAGGCCAGCGGGTTGCCACCGAAGGTGGAGCCGTGCTGGCCCGGCTTGAGCACGCCGAGCACGTCGGCGTCCGCGGCCACCGCGGAGACCGGCACGATGCCACCGCCGAGCGCCTTGCCCAGCAGGTACATGTCCGGCATGACGCCCTCGTGGTCGCAGGCGAAGGTCGCGCCGGTCCGGCCCAGGCCGGACTGGATCTCGTCGGCGATGAAGAGCACGTTGCGCTCGGTGCAGACCCGACGCACGCCGGGCAGGTAGCCCTCCGGCGGCACCACGACGCCCTGCTCGCCCTGGATCGGCTCGAGCAGCACCGCCACGGTGTTCTCGTCGATGGCGGCGGTCAGCGCCTCCAGGTCGCCGTACGGCACCACGGTGAAGCCGGGGGTGTACGGCCCGAAGTCGGCGCGGGCGTCCTCGTCGGTGGAGAAGCTGACGATGGTGGTCGTCCGGCCGTGGAAGTTGCCCTCCGCGACCACGATGTTCGCCTGCCCGGCCGGTACGCCCTTGACCTGGTAACCCCACTTGCGGGCGACCTTGATCCCGGTCTCCACCGCCTCGGCGCCGGTGTTCATCGGCAGGACCAGGTCCTTGCCGCAGAGCTCGGCCAGTTCCCGGCAGAAGTCGGCGAACTGGTCGTGGATGAACGCCCGGCTGGTGAGGGTGAGCCGGTCGAGCTGCGCGTGCGCGGCCTCGATCAGCTTGGGGTGCCGGTGGCCGAAGTTCAGCGCGGAGTAGCCGGCCAGGAAGTCGAGGTAGCGGCGGCCGTCCACGTCGGTCAGCCAGGCGCCCTCGGCGGAGGAGATCACCACCGGCAGCGGGTGGTAGTTGTGCGCGGTGTACCGCTCCGCGTCCCGGACGGCTCCCGGCGTCCGCAGCATGTCGTCGACGATCACTTGCTTGCCTTTCCCTGACGGAGTCGCAACGTGCAGCACTTCGGTCCACCGCCGGCCTTGCGCAGCTCGGACAGGTCGACCCCGATGGTCTCGTAACCCCGGTCGCGCAGCTTCGCGGCCAGGTCGGTGGCCTGGGCGGGCAGCACCACGTGCCGCCCGTCGCTGACCGCGTTGAGCCCCAGCACCTCGGCGTCGGCCATGGTGGCGTGCACCGCGTCCGGGAAGAGCCGGCGCAGCGCGGCCTGGCTGCCCGGCGAGAACGCCTCCGGCAGGTACGCCACGGTGCGCTCGTCGAGCACGGTCAGCGCGGTGTCCAGGTGGTAGAAGCGCGGGTCGACCAGTTGCATGGTGATCACCGGGTAGCCGAAGACCTCCTGCAACTGCGCGTGCGAGGCGTGCGCGGTGCGGAAGCCGGTGCCGGCCAGCAGGACGTCACCGGCCAGCAGGATGTCGCCCTCGCCCTCGTTGACGTGCTTCGGGTCGTACATCTCGAAGCCGGCGGCCTCGAACCAGGCGCGGTAGGCGGGGGCCTCGTCGGCGCGCTGCGGGTCGCGGAACTGCACCGCCATCGCCTTGCCGTCGATCACCGTCCCGCCGTTGGCGGCGAAGACCATGTCGGGCAGGCCGGGCACCGGAGCGATCTCCTCGACGGTGTGGCCCAGCTCCCGGTAGACCTGGCGGAGCGCCTCCCACTGCCGGATCGCCAGGTCGGTGTCGACCGGCGCGGTCGGGTCCATCCACGGGTTGATCGCGTAGTCCACGGCGAAGTACGTCGGCCGGCACATCAAGAAGCGCTGGCTGGTGGCGTCCATCGTCATTGTCCTGCTCCCAGGGGTCGGGCGCGCCCGGCCACCGTGGCCCACGGGCTGGCGCCGTTGCTCAACGTTATGCGGCCCGACCCGGAAGGATCCACCGGTGATGGTTGCGTAGCCCGACCGATCGTTGCGTCTGAGGGGAGCCGCGCGCCGATTTGTTGCGCGTCGCTCCGCGTCGGCGGTCGAGCCCGGCTGACCGGCCGGCCGGAGCCCGAGAGTCGCCCGGTCGGCCGCCGCCTCAGCGCGTCGGTTCGATCACCACCACCGGGATGTCCCGGTCGGTCGACTCCCGGTACCGCTCGTAGGAGGGGACGGCGGCGACGAACCGTCGCCACAGCCGGTGCTTCTCCGGGCCGGCGACGGTCCGGGCGATCCCGGTGAAGGTGTCGGTGCCGACCTGCACGGTCACCCGCGGGTCGGCCACCAGGTTCAGGTACCAGGCCGGATCCCGGTCCCGCCCGGCGTTGGACCCGGTGACCACGTAGCGGTCGCCGTCGCGGACGAAGACGAGGGCGGTGCGGCGGAGCAGTCCCGACCGGCGCCCCCGGGTGGTGAGCAGCAGGTCGTCCATGCCGGGGCGGGCGTTGCCACCGGTCGCGAGGTACCGACGGATGTGCTCGGCCACCCAGGCGTCCGGGCTGTCGTGGATCTCCTCGCCCATCAGGCCCGCTCCACCCCGAGGTGGACGCCGTGGTGCCGGGGCGCGTCGATCTCGTCGAGCAGGGCCACCGCTAGGTCGGCGTAGGAGATCCGGCTGCCGGCGTCGGCCGGGGCACTCCGGTAGCTGCCGGTTCGCTCCGCGGCATGGTCGAAGTCACCGGCCGGGCTGAGCACCAGCCAGTCCAGCACCGTGCCGGCCTGGCGCAGCACCTCCACCCCGGCCGCGTGCCCCAGATAGAACGGGCGGTACTCCTGCGGGTAGCCGGGGGTGTCCATCAGCGGGGTCCCGGACGCGGTGGGCAGCACGGACGCGAGCCCCACCACCAGCAGCCGAGGTGTCCTTGCCCGAGCCAGCCCGTCAAGCAGCGCCCGGGCGGCGTCGGGGAAGAAGACGCCGGGCGGTGCGGTCAGGTCGGCGGCCGCGTGGATGGCGGCCCCGTGCCCGGCGGCGAGCGCGGCAACGTGCTCCGGGTCGGTCACGTCACCGGCGGCGACACGCAGCCCGTCGGCGACCAGGTCCTGGTGCCGGCCCGGGTCCCGTACCACCGCGGTCACCTCGTGACCCCGGTCGACTGCCTCCCGTACCGCGGCCCGACCGGCCCGGCCGGCGGCGCCGAAGACGACGATCCTGCTCATCGAACCACCTCACGTCCCGGGCCGGTCCGGTGCCGGCCACCGCGACGCACGCTAACCACGCGGGTGGTTACCACCGGGATACCGACTACCCTCGGCCCATGCTCGCGCCGCTCGATCCGGACATGTTCGACCCGGTGTGCCCGTCAGACCTGTCCCCGATCCGGGTGGGGGACAAGTGGGCGGGAATGATCATCCGCTGTCTGGAGCAGGGTCCCCGCCGATTCTCCGAACTCCGTGTGCCGCTGCGCGGGATCACCGCGAAGGTGCTCACCCGGTCGCTCCGCACGCTGGAACGCGACGGCCTGGTGCGGCGTACGGCGTACGCCGGGCCGGCCCCGCGGGTCGACTACGAGCTGACCCCCCTCGGCCGCAGCCTGCTCGGACCGATGGACGTGGCCTGCGAGTGGGCCCGGCGGAACTGGGACGATCTGCTCGACGCCCGGGAGGCCGGACCGGCGCCGGTCCGGGCACGGGACTGACCGGACGGTCGCGCGGGGCGACCGCGACCGGGCCCGGACACACTTCGGGGGCGGCGAATCGCCGCCCCCGAAAGAGGTCGCCCGGCTGGTGAACCACCAGGCTGATCGGGCTCGCCACCGGTGAACCACCGGTGAGTCGGCCGGCGCACCGCCGGCGGCCCGGACAGTGCCCGCTAGAAACGGTCGGCAAACTGTGAATCAAGCCACTCGCGGAAGCGCTGCACCCAGTCGCCGTCGGTGGTCGGCCAGTCGAACTGACCGGTCATCGCCAGCACGCCGAGCACCACCGCGCCGAGGCCGAAGGCGATGCCGAACAGCGCGTCGGTCTTGCCGGCGATGTGCCGGCGGCGGGTGGCCATCAGGCCGAGCACGGCGAGCACCGCGCCGACCGCGCCGAGCCCGATGCCGTACCCGGCGAGGGTCCCGGTGAGCACGAAGAGCGCCCCGGCCACTCCGACGATCAGGCCGAGCGTGGCGAGCAGGCTGGCCCGGGGCTTCGGGCCGGTCGCCACCGGCCGCTCCGCGCGGTCCGGCACCCCGTCGCCGTCCCGGTCCACCGCACCGTGCACCGTGCGGTCCCGGTCCGGGTCGACGGTGGCCTCGCGGTCGGCCGGGCGCTCCAGCACCGGGTCGGGCGGGCCGGCCGGCCGCCGGGTGTCCTCGTCGACCGGTCGGGCGGTGGCGGCCCGCGCGACGGCGGCCCGTTCCGCGGCCCGGCGTTCGGCCTCCGGGTCCCGGCCACCGACCGTGCCGCCGGCCGCGTTGCCGCGGTAGGTCGTCGCCTCGTCCCGGTCGGGGACCGCCGGCCGGTTGGATCCGTCGCGGCCGTCGGGCCGGTCCGGGCCGGCGTTCGTCGACATGTCCCGGCCGTCGACGCGGCCGTCGAGGTTCTCGTCCCGCGGCGGCGCCGGTTCCGACCGGCGCGACAGCGAAGGAATCTTGACCACAACACACCTCCTGGTGAATGCGTGGTGGCCGATGGAACGGGTGGCACCCACGCGGTATGTCCCCGGGATACCCAGGTGGCTCTTTTCTGACACCGGGCCGCTGGCCAGGTCGCGGGCCACCCGGTCGCCTGCCCGGGCGACCGTCGCCCACGCGGCCGGGCCGGCGGCCCCGGCTAGGCTTGGTGGTCGTGCCAGAGGGACACACCATCCACCGCCTGGCGGCCCGCCACGCCGACCTTTTCGCCGGCGACAAGGTGCACGCCGCCAGCCCGCAGGGCCGGTTCGCCGAGGGCGCCGCCCGGCTCACCGGCACCGTCCTGGCGGCCACCGAGGCGTACGGCAAGCACCTGCTGCACCACCACGCCGACGAGCTGACCCTGCACGTGCACCTCGGGCTGTACGGGAAGTTCACCGACGGCGTCGGGGAGCCGCCCGAGCCGGTCGGCCAGGTGCGGCTGCGGCTGACCAGCGACCGGCACTGGCTCGACCTGCGCGGCCCCACCGCCTGCGAGCTGCTCACCCTGCCCGAGGTGGCGGCGCTGCGCGACCGGCTCGGCCCGGACCCGCTGCGCGCCGACGCCGACCCGGAGCGGGCGTACGCCCGGATCTCCCGCAGCCCGACGCCGCTGGCCGCGCTGCTGCTGGACCAGTCGGTGGTGGCCGGCACCGGGCTGATCTTCGTCACCGAGGCGCTGTTCCGGGCGGGGCTGTCGCCGACGCTGCCCGGCCGGGGGCTGACCCGGGCCGGTTGGGATCGGCTCTGGGCCGACCTGGTGGCGCTGATGGGCCGGGCCGTGGTGAGCGGGCGGATCGACACCGTCCGGGACGCCCACCTGCCCGAGGCGATGGGGCGGCCGGCGCGGGTCGACCGGCACGGCGGTGAGGTGTACGTCTACCGCAGGCCGGGCGCGCCCTGCCACGTCTGCGGGACGGCGGTGAGCCGCGGCGAGCTGGCCGGGCGCAACCTCTACTGGTGCGCCACCTGCCAACCGGCCTGACCCGCCCGCCGGCCCGAGCGTCCACGTCCGCCCGCGCGACGCCGGGTCGGTGGGTTCAGTCGCCGTCCAGCAGCCAGCGGACCACCTCGACCTGGCGGGGGAAGACCTGGTCCTCGCCGATGCTCCAGGCCAGCGTCTGGCCGATCGTCCAGCCGCGCGCCCGCTCCCGGTCCAGCCCCAGCTCCGCGGTGAGCCGGTCCAGGCGATAGCGGACGGCCGCCGGGGAGTGACCCAGCTCCGCGCCCCGGACCAGGGACGCCACCCCGAACTCCCGCTCCCCGGCCAGCGGCTTCGGGTCGATGACCAGCCACGGTTCCCGGGCGGCCCGCAGCACGTTGCCGGCGTGCAGGTCCTGGTTGACCAGCACCGGCTCGCCCTGGCTCGGGACCAGCTCGACCAGCACCCCGAGCGCCGCGTCGAGCAGCCGCCGCTCGTACGGGCGACCGGCGCGGTCCCACTTGACCGGCAGCCGTTCCGCCCAGCCGGCCGCCTCCTCGGCCAACGGGGTGAACGGCGCGCCGGCCGGCCGCCAGAGCCGGGGCAGCAGCTCCACCAGCACGCCGAGCGCCTCCTCGGGCGGCGCGGCGTGCAGCGGCGTACCGGGTTCGCAGCGCTCCACCAGCAGCGCCCGCCGGGCCGGGTCGTGCCTGAGCAGCCGGACCGCCCCGCCGCCGGCCCACCGGTCGAGGGCGGTCGCCTCGTGTTCGCTGTCCGGCTCCGGGTACTGCAACTTGAGCACCGCCGGCGTACCGTCGGGCAGCTCGGCCGGCAGGGCCAGGGAGGCGAACGCGTACGCGAACGGCGGGCCGACCCGCAGCGACCACCGCTCGACGCAGGCGGCCAGCCGCTCCGGCAGGGCGGCTAGCCACGCCCGGCCGGCCGGCGAACCGCGCACCCAGTCCAGCCCGGACGGGATCTCCACCTGCATCCGGCCATCCTGGACCGGATCCGGCCGGGCTGTACAACCGATTCCGGGCGGGGCGGGGGCCCGGCCGCACCCACAGCGGTGGCCCGGCCGGCCGTCATCACGCTCAGCGGAGCCGGCGGATGTCGCCGTACGCCCGGTAGAAGCCGCCCCGGCCGGACTCGCGGACCTCGGTGACCAGGTAGCGGGCGCCCGGCTCGCGGATGCCCTTGGGGAACTGCACCGACCAGTCCCGGCGGTAGCCGGTGGAGAGCACGTGCACCCGGAGCCGGCCCCGGTCCTCCACGCACTGCACCACGACGCCGCCGTCGACGTCGCTGGTCACCTCCACCGCCGTCCACGCCGCCGGCTCGGGCAGCCGGGGCGGGGCCTTGACGTCGACCACCTCGGGGACGCTGCCCGCCTCGGCCGCCCGGATCGCCGGCTCGCTGGCGTCGATGCAGGCGAGGTGGCCGCCGGTGGTGACCACGTAGAGCCGCTCGTCGTGGTACTGCATCGAGTAGGCCGAGCCGCAGCCGGTGCCGAGCTTCCACAGCCGGTTGCCGGCCGCGTCGAAGCAGTAGACCGAGGACTGGCTGTCACCGGCGAAGACGTACCGGCCGCCCTCGGCGGTGGCGCAGGAGAAGACCGGGGCGTCGCACCGGTAGCTGCGCTCGACCCGGCCGTCCTTGGCCAGCCGCACCACCTCCCGGCTGCCGGTGCCGGCGAACACCGCGCCCGGCTCCTGCCAGCCGAAGAGCACCGAGCCCGTCCGGGTGTGCCACAGTTCCCGGCCGGTACGCCAGTCGTAGCCGGTCACCCCCTGGGAGTGGCCGTGGTAGAGCGCGTCGGTGTCGCAGCGGACCATCCAGGCGGAGCGGCCCCGCCCCGGCCGGCGCCAGAGGAACTCGTCCTCGTGGTCGATGGCGGCGATCCCGCCGTCGGCGTCGGAGACGCCGAGCACGCCGTCGTGGATGTCCAGCCAGTAGATGTCGATCTCGGGCGCGATCGCGTACGCCACCCGGGGCACCTTGCCGGACAGGTCGTAGACGTTGCCGTCGTCGCAGCCGGCGTAGATCCAGGCGTCGTCGGCGACGATGCACTTCACCCCGTCGGGGAGGCGGACCTGGTCGAGCACCCGCGCGTCGTGGCTGAGCGTCGTGATCACCCCGCGCTCGTTGCCGACCATGCAGCTCTGCCCGTCGACGAAGATGCCGAAGGCCGGGGCGCCGGAGTCGTAGCGCCAGAGCACCGGCGCGGTGCGGGCGGTGGAGCGGGTGCTGACGATCTGCCGGCGGGACACCGCGCGCTTCTGCCGGGCCCCGCGCACCGCCGGGGCGTAGCCCTTGCGGATCTTCTCGCCGATCTTCTTCGCCGCCGCCGCGCGGGCCCGGGCATTGTCCGCGAAGGTGGTCGTCTTGACCTGGCCCTGGTCGCCGATCCGGCCGTACCGCACGGTCAGCGCGATGTCGTCCACCACGACCTCGTAGAACTTGTGCGCGCTACCGTCTACTTCGGACAGTTCGAGGTAGGTCGTCTCCTGCGACATGGGGGCCTCCGAGGGGGATCAGCTACCGGCCCGACGTGGCCGGCGCGGCGACAGCGGGCACACGCTAACCGCCCCCTGCGACAAGATCGGGTGCATCCGTTGTCGCTCCAACGACGACATCCGCGCCCGGAGCCGACCCGGCGCCGGCGCCCCGCGACGGGCGCGTCGTGGCGTCAGCGGCCGGAGCCGACCAACGCGTCCACGGCCTTGCGGGCGGCGATCAGCACCGGGTCCCAGACCGGCGCGTACGGCGGGGCGTAGCCCAGGTCCAGCGCCGTCATGTCGTCCACCGTCATCTTGTTCCACAGCGCCACGGCCAGCGTGTCGATCCGTTTGGCCGCCTCGGACCAGCCGACGATCTGCGCGCCGAGCAGCCGCCCGCTGGGCTTCTCGGCGATCAGCTTCACCGCCATCGGCCGGGCGCCCGGATAGTAGCCGGCGCGGTTGGTCGACTGGGCGATCACCGAGACGAACTCGAAGCCGGCGGCGATGGCGTCCCGCTCGCGCAGGCCGGTGCGCCCCACCTCCAGGTCGCAGACCTTGGTGACCGCGGTGCCGATCACCCCGGCGAAGGTGGCGTAGCCGCCGCCGATGTTGATCCCGGCGACCCGGCCCTGCTTGTTGGCGTGGGTGCCCAGCGGCACGTGCACCGGCATCCCGCTGACCCGGTGCAGGGTCTCCGCGCAGTCGCCGGCCGCCCAGACGTCCGACACCCCGGGCACCCGCATCCGGCGGTCCACCCGGACCGCGCCGCTGGGACCCAGCGGCAGACCGGCGGCCCGGGCGAGCGCGACGTTGGGGCGTACGCCCAGGCCGAGCACCACGACGTCGGCCGGGATCGGCCCCTCCGCGGTGACCACCGCGGACACCCGGCCGTCGCGCTCCTCGAGCCCGGTCACCGCCATGCCGGTGCGGATCTTCATGCCCAGCCCGCGCATCGCGTCGACGACCAGCTCGGCCATGTCCGGGTCGACCGTGGACATCGGCTGCTCGTCCCGCTCGACCAGGGTGACCGAGAGCCCGCGCTGGATCAGCGCCTCGGCCATCTCCACGCCGATGTAACCGCCGCCGATCACCACCGCGTGGCGCGGCGGCGGATCGGCCTCCAGCCAGTCCCGCAGCGCCGCGCCGTCGTCGAGGGTCTGCATCCCGAACACCCCGCCGATGCCGGCGCGGGCCCAGTCCGGCCGCACCGGGTCCGCGCCGGTGGCGTACATCAGGATGTCGAACCCCGCGCGGACCTCGCCGCCGCGCTCGAGGTCCCGGGCGACCACCTCGCGCCGGTCGAGATCGATGGCGGTCACCTCGTGCCGGAGCCGGACGTCGATGTCGAACGACTCGCGGAACGTCTCCGGGGACCGGGCGATCAACTGGTCCCGCTCCGGCACCACCCCGCTGATCCAGTACGGGATGCCGCACGCCGAGTACGAGGTGAAGTGGCCGCGCTCGAACGCGACGATCTCCAAGTCGCCGCGGTCGCGGCGGCGTCGGGCCTGGGATGCCGCCGCCATCCCGGCGGCGTCCGCCCCGATCACGATGAGCCGTTGCGCCACACGCCCCATCCTGTCACGGGACGCTCAGCCGCGGGTCTGTCGCGCGACGTCCGCCACCACGTCCACCAGCCGGCCGGTGCGGGCGAAGACGGCCCGCTGCCGGGCGGCGCCGCTGCCGTGCCGGCGCAGCCCGGCCAGCAGGTCGGTCACCTCGGCCAGGTCGCCGTGCCGCTTGAGGGCCGGGCCGACCCGCTCCACCAGGGTGTCCAGCAGCTGCCAGGCCGGGCGCAGCTCGCCGTCGGTCAGGTCCACCCCGTCGCCCTCCAAGCCGTCGTGGGCGGCCCGCCAGTGCGCGCCGACGAGCAGGTGGTGGTCGGCGCGGATGGCCGGCCGGCCGGCCGCGATGTCCGCCATGGCGGTCGCCACCAGCGCCCGGACCAGGGCCGCGACCAGCACCGCGTCGTCCACCGTGGGGCAGACGTCCCCGATCCGGATCTCCACCGTCGGGTACTTCGCGGACAGCCGGGCGTACCAGTAGAGCATCCCCTCGTCGAGCATCACGCCGCTGGCGATGAGCTGCCGGATCAGCCGCTGGTAGTGCTCGTGGTTATCCAGGAAGGGGGTGGGCGCCACCGACGGCCAGCGCTCCCACTCCACCGAGCGCCAACTCGCGTACCCGGTGTCCTCGCCCCGGGCGAACGGGGAGTTGGCGGTCACCGCGTGCAGCGTAGGCAGCCAGGGCCGGACGTGGTTGAGCACCTGCACGCCGGTCTCCGCGTCGGGCACCCCCACGTGCACGTGCATGCCGTTGTTGCCGGGGCCGGGGACCAGCAGCCGGTACCGCTCGACCATGCGGTCGAACCGGGGCTTGTCGACCACCGGCGGGACCGGGCCGTCGACCGGCCCGGTGCCGATCGCCAGCAGCCGTACGCCGGCCCGCTCCGCGGCGTCGGCGAGCGCGGCGCGCAGCAGGCCGAGGGAGTGCCGGATCGAGCTCAGCTCCAGCCCGGGCGGGCTGCCGATCTCGATCTGGCTGGTCTGGAACTCCCGCTCCACCTGGCCGCGCAGCTCCGCCGGCACCTGCTCCAGGACCAGGTCGACGGCGGGCACCGCGGCCCCGGTGTGCGGGTCGACGAGCAGGAACTCCTCCTCGACACCCACCGTGAGCAGGTCGGTTCCCTCCGCCGTCGCGCCCGGGGCCGTCGCCACCTGGCCGGTCATCGTGACCACCATCCGTTTCCGCACCGTCGACGGCCGTCCGGCCGCCGTCGGCAGTGGTTACCCCCCGTGGTCGTGGCCGGAAACGCCCGTGCCGGCGCGTCGGCGGCGTGTCGCGGTCCGTGACCCGGCGGCTGGCGCGATGGCCGGAGGTGGCGTGACAACGGGTCCTAGGCTGGGCCCGTGCCGGGGACGCCGAGGTTGCTGCTGGGGGCGTGGGTTTACGCGCTCGCCCAGCTGACCCTGTTCGCGGACCGCCCGGCCGAGCTGCTGGCCGGCGCCGCGCTGGTGCTTCTCGTCGCGCTGCTCGCGGTGCATGCCGCCGCTGCCGCCGCCGGGGCGCCGGCGGCCTTCGGGCGGGCGACCGCGCTGCTGGCCCGGGCCCGGCGCCGGCGGGTGCCCCGCCAGGTCGATCCCGACGCCCCCGGCCGGCCCCGGCCCCGGGCGCCCGGGATCTGCCCCTCGGCCGCGTAGCGACCCGCCGCGCGGCCGATTCCGCCGCCATCGCGCCCGGACCGGACCTGCTGTCCGGCGGGCGCCCACCGGAATCGGACCGAGGGGTTCACCCATGCTCGCCTTCGCACCACTGCACGACGCCGTCGGCGCCGCCGGCGCCGCCCTGTCCTGGCTCACCACCCTGCTCGAACCGCTGGCCGGTGGCACGGCCACCGCCACCGTCGCCGCCATCGTCCTGCTCACCGTCGCCGTCCGGCTGCTGATCTCACCGCTCACCGTGGCGCAGGTCCGCGGCGAGCGGCGCCGCGCCGCGCTCGCCCCCCAGGTCCGCGACCTGCAGCGGCGGTACGCCGACGACCCGGCGCGGTTGCAGTCCGAACTCTTCTCGCTCTACCGCTCGGCCGGTGCGAACCCGGTCAGCGGCTGCCTGCCGCTCCTGCTCCAGGCGCCGGTCCTGCTGGTGATGTACCGGCTCTTCAGCACCGCCGAGGGCGGCACCGGGCTGCTCGACGAGCGGCTCGCCGGGGTGCCGCTCGGGCACCACCTGGCCGACGGGCTGACCGGTGCCGTGCTGCCGCTGTTCGGCGTCCTGCTGGCGCTGCTGGTGGCGCTGGCCTGGTGGATGTCGCGCCGGATGCGGCGGGCCAGCGCCGCGACCGGCACGGTGGCCGGCGCGCCGGTGGAGGGGCCGGGCGCGGCCACGCTGGGCCGGCTGCTGCCGCTGCTGCCGTACGCGACGGTGCTGGTGGCGCTGGTGCTGCCGCTCGCCGCGGTCATCTACCTGGTCACCACCACCGCGTGGTCGGCGCTGGAACAGCTGGTGCTGCGCCGCCCGCAGCAGGCTCCGGCCGGGGCGGACATCGATCGACGTTGACAACTGCGTCCGGCGCACGTACAACTCCTGAGAGAGCGCTCTCTTGCCCCCGTCCCGCAGAGAGGCACGCCCATGGAACCTGCCCCGGCGGCATCCGCCGCCCTGCCCGCGCGACGCCGGCTCCGGCTGGCGTTGGCACTGCTCACCGCCACCACCACCGTCCTGGCCGGGGTCACCGTGACCGCCAACGCCGCGGTGCCGCCACCGGCATCGGGGTGGAGTCTGGTGTGGAGCGACGACTTCACCGGCTCGGCCGGCACGCTGCCGTCCGCCAGCAACTGGATCATCGACACCGGCACCAGCTACCCCGGCGGGCCGCCCAACTGGGGCACCGGCGAGATCCAGACGTACACCGCCAGCACCGCCAACGTCAGCCACGACGGCGGCGGCAACCTGCGGATCACCCCGCTGCGGGACGGCTCCGGCCGGTGGACCTCCGCCCGCATCGAGACCGTCCGCAGCAACTTCAAGCCGCCGTCCGGCGGCGTGCTCGCCATCGAGGGCCGGATCCAGATGCCGAACGTCACCGGCGCCGCGGCGGCGGGCTACTGGCCGGCGTTCTGGGCGCTCGGCTCGCCCTACCGGGGCAACTACCAGAACTGGCCCGGCATCGGCGAGTTCGACGTGATGGAGAACGTCAACGGCATCAACTCGGTGTGGGGGGTGCTGCACTGCGGCGTCGCGCCGGGCGGGCCGTGCGACGAGTTCAACGGCATCGGCGCGTCCCGGGCCTGCCCCGGTAGCACCTGCCAGTCGGCGTTCCACACCTACCGGTTCGAGTGGGACGCCTCGGTCAGCCCTCAGCAGCTGCGCTGGTACGTCGACGGGCAGCTCTACCACACGGTCAGCCAGTCCCGGGTCGGCGAGCCGTACTGGTCGCAGATGACCAGCCACGCCGGCTACTTCCTGCTGCTCAACGTGGCCATGGGCGGGGCGTTCCCGAACGGGGTGGCCGGCGGCGCCACGCCGACCGCCGCCACCGTGCCGGGCCGGCCGATGCTGGTCGACTACGTCGCGGTCTACAGCCGGGGCGGCGGCAGCACCCCGCCGCCGACCACCCCGCCGCCGGGTGGCGCGCGGGACGCGTACGCGACCATCCAGGCGGAGTCGTTCAACGCCCAGAACGGCGTCATCGTCGAGGCGTGCGCCGAGGGTGGGCAGAACATCGGCGCGCTGCGCAACGGCGACTGGGTGCGCTTCGACAACGTCGAGTTCGGCGCCACCCCGCCGCGGGACTTCCTGGCCCGGGTCGCCTCCGGCGCCGGCGGCGGAGTGAGCGGCCTGGTGGAGGTCCGGCTGGACAGCCCGACCAGCCCGCCGATCGGCAGCTTCGCGATCGGCAACACCGGCGGCTGGCAGAGCTGGCGTTCCGTCCCCGGCAACGTCGCCGGGGTCACCGGCCGGCGCACGGTCTACCTGACTTTCAGCAGCGGCCAGCCGAACGACTTCGTCAACGTCAACTGGTTCACCTTCCGCCGCTGAGTCGTACCGGGCCGGGCCCATGGCATGGGGCCCGGCCCGGTATTTCGCTCCGGCCGGCACCCGCTCTGGACAACAACAGTTAATAGTCTTAATAATAAGCGCCAACGTTGATGGCTGTGGTGTCGTCCGGGTGTGGAGGATGCCGTGAAGCGCTCCAGATCTCTGGTCTTGTCGCTGGTCACCGCGCTGACCGCGGCGGTGGGGGCGGTGTGGGTGGCGTTGCCGGCGTTCGCGGCCGGGGCCACCGCGAGCTTCGTGAAGACGTCCGACTGGGGGTCGGGCTGGGAGGGGAAGTACACCATCACCAACGGGGGCGGCTCGACCGTCAACGGGTGGAGCCTCAGCTTCGACCTGCCGGCCGGCACCACCGTCGGCAGCTACTGGGACGCGCTGCTGACCTCCTCCGGCCAGCGGTACACGTTCACCAACCGGTCCTGGAACGGCAGCATCGCGCCGGGCGCCTCGGTCTCCTTCGGCTTCCTGGGCAGCGGCCCCGGCGCCCCGACCAACTGCCTGCTCAACGGCGCAGCCTGCGGTGGCGGTGGCACCCCGACCACCCCGCCGCCCACCACCACCCCGCCCCCGAGCACTCCTCCGCCCACCACCCCGCCGCCGACCACCGGCCTGCCGAAGCACATCCTCACCGGCTACTGGCACAACTTCGACAACCCGGCGGTGGAGCTGCGGCTGCGCGACGTGCCCGCCGAGTACGACGTGGTCGCGGTCGCCTTCGCCGAGGCCACCGCCACCCCGGGCGCGGTCACCTTCGCGGTCGACCCGGGGCTGTCGGCCGCGCTCGGCGGCTACACCGACGCCGACTTCTCCGCCGACGTGCGCACCCTGAAGAGCCGGGGCAATAAGGTGATCATCTCGGTCGGTGGCGAAACCGGCCGGGTCGCGGTCAACGACGCCGCCTCCGCCGCCGCCTTCAGCGACTCCGTGTACGCGCTGATCCAGCGCTACGGCTTCGACGGGGTCGACATCGACCTGGAGAACGGGCTCAACCCGACCTACATGGCGCAGGCGCTGCGCTCGCTCCGGTCGCGGGTCGGGGCCAACCTGATCATCGCGATGGCCCCGCAGACCATCGACATGCAGTCGCCCGGCAGCAGCTACTTCAAGCTGGCGCTGGACATCAAGGACATCCTCACCGTGGTGAACACCCAGTTCTACAACTCCGGGGCGATGCTCGGCTGCGATCACAACGCCGCGTACAGCCAGGGGACGGTGAACTTCATCGTCGCGCTGGCCTGCATCCAGTTGGAGGCCGGGCTCCGCCCGGACCAGGTGGGCGTCGGCCTGCCGGCCGGACCGGGCGCGGCCGGCGGCGGCATCGTCGCGCCGAGCGTGGTGAACGCCGCGCTGGACTGCCTGGCCCGGGGCACCAACTGCGGCAGCTTCCGCCCGCCGCGCACCTACCCCGGCCTCCGCGGCGCGATGACCTGGTCGGTCAACTGGGACGTCACCAACAACAACGCCTTCGCCCGCACCGTGGCCCCCCACCTGGACACGCTGCCCTGACGCTCGCGGATTCACGCGGTCGTGGTGCCCGGTCGCTCCGGGCACCGCAACCGCGTGGTAGCCGGGGTCAGCGGGTGGCGTCGACGCGGCGGGAGCGGCGAAGCCGGGACTTCTTCACGACCCACCAGGCGATCATGAGGACGAAGACGGCGACGATGCCGTAGTCGAACCAGTTGCTGTACTTCTCCACCTGCTGCCAGCGGGAGCCGAGCGCGAAGCCGAGCCCGACGAAGAGCGAGTTCCAGATGCCACTGCCCAACGTGGTGAGCACGACGAACTCGGCCAGCGGCATCCGGTTCGCCCCGGCGGGGACGGAGACCAGGCTGCGGACCACCGGCACCATCCGGCCGAAGAACACCGCCCAGCGGCCGTGCCGCTCGAACCAGCGGTCGGCCTTCTCCAGGTCGTCCAGGTCGACCAGGGGGAGCCGGTCCAGCCAGCGCTTCAGTCGGTCCTCGCCGACCACCGCGCCCAGCCAGTACAGGACGAGCGCGCCGAGCAGCGAGCCGGCGGTGGCGGCGACCATCACCAGCACCACGTTGAACCGTCCCTCGCCGGCCAGGTAGCCGGCCATCGCCAGGACGATCTCGCTCGGGATCGGCGGGACGATGCTCTCCAGGGCGACCAGCAGCGCCACCCCGACCGCGCCGGCCGCGTCGATGATCCCCGCCACCCAGCCGGTCAACCCGCCGAGTCGGGTCGGGTCGACATTCTCGGCGAGGGCCATGGCGATCCTTTCCGCCGTCCGGGAAGGGGGATCTGGTTCCACTACCCGGTGTCCGGGCCGCCACACCTCACGGTGATCGCGGCCACCGCCGGGTTCACTCCGGGTGCAGCGCGGCGTCGGCCGGGCCCCGGCGCCAGCCGGTGAACCGGACCCGCAGCCCGCCCCGGGTCGGCGAGCAGCAGTACGGCCCGGCCGTCGCCGCCGCCTCCGGCGCCAGCGGGGCGAGCCGGACCAGCCGCCACGGCTCCCCGCCCGCCCGGGCCCGTACGGTCAGCGCGTCGCCGGCCCGGCTCGCCCGGACGGTGATCTCCCGCCCGACCCACTCCGGCACCGGGGCGACCGACCAGTCGGAGACCTCCCGGGTGACCACCGCGCCGAGCTGCGGCTGGCCGTCGCTGACCTCCACCCCGGCCTTCACCCAGTTCCGCTCGTCCACCCGGACCAGCACGCCCGCCTGGTCGAACTGCTCGGTGTAGTCCAGCCGGAAGCTCACCTCCACCGCGCTGCCGGCGGGCAGCGGGGCGAGCAGCGCCGAGCCGTCGTCGTGCACGAAGCCGTAGCTGGTGTGCCGCCACAGGTCGCTGCCCTCGGCCGGCTCGACGAGCAGGTCTCCGGAGTCGTGGGTGAACCGGACCGGCGGGTTCAGCCAGTCCCCGGTGGACCAGTCGACCGGGGCGGGGGTGGAGTTCATGACCGGCACCGTACCGCCGCGCGGGTGTTTGCCGGGCGGACGGATCGGAGAACGTAGTCGGGCATGGCTGACCGGTGGTACTCGGAGGCGGTCGTCTACTGCCTCGACATCGACACGTACGCGGACTCCGACGGCGACGGCGTCGGCGACATCCGGGGGTTGCTCGGCCGGCTGGACTACCTGGCCCGGCTGGGCGTGACCTGCCTGTGGCTGCACCCGATCCACCCGTCGCCCAACCGGGACGACGGCTACGACGCCACCGACTTCTACAACGTGGACCCCCGGTTCGGCACCCTCGGCGACTTCGCCGAGCTGCTGCACCAGGCGCGCAACCGCGGCATCCGGCTGATCATCGACCTGGTGGTGAACCACACCTCGGACCAGCATCCGTGGTTCCAGTCCGCCCGCTCCGCACCGGACTCGCCGTACCGGGACTGGTACATCTGGTCCGAGCACGAGCCGGACGACCGCCACCAGGGCATGGTCTTCCCCGGCGAGCAGAACGAGACCTGGACCTACGACAAGACCGCCAAGGCCTGGTTCTACCACCGGTTCTACAAGTTCCAGCCGGACCTCAACTTCGCCAACCCCCGGGTGCGCGAGGAGGTCAAGAAGGTCATGTCGTTCTGGCTCCAGCTAGGCGTCTCCGGGTTCCGGATGGACGCGGTGCCGTTCATCATCGAGCTGACCGAGCCGGGCAACCCGAGTTCCCCGAAGGACTTCGAGTTCCTCACCGAGCTGCGCCAGCACGTGCAGTGGCGGCGCGGCGACGCCGTCCTGCTGGCCGAGGCGAACGTCGAACCCGACCAGCTGCCGACCTTCTTCGGCGATTCCGGCGGCTCGGCGAACCGGCTGCACATGCTCTTCGACTTCATGCTCAACGGCCGGCTGATGCTGGCCCTGGCCCGGCAGGACCCGGAGCCGATCATCGAGGCGCTGCGGGACACTCCGGCGCTGCCCGAGGGCGGCCAGTGGGCCACCTTCCTGCGCAACCACGACGAGATCGACCTCTCCCGGCTCACCGCCGAGCAGCGCAACCAGGTGTACGCGGAGTTCGGCCCGGACGAGAACATGCGGATCTACGACCGGGGCATCCGCCGCCGGCTCGCCCCGATGCTCGGCAACGACCGCCGCCGCATCGAGCTGGCGTACTCGCTGCAGTTCTCGCTGCGCGGCACGCCGGTGCTGCGCTACGGCGAGGAGATCGGCATGGGCGAGGACCTGTCGCTGCCCGGCCGGGAGGCGATCCGTACCCCGATGCAGTGGTCGTACCAGCCGAACGCCGGCTTCTCCACGGCGGACCCGGAGAAGCTGGTCCGCCCGGTGATCGACAGGGGTGACTACCGCTACGACACCGTCAACGTGACCGCCCAGCGGAGCGACCCGAAGTCGCTGCTCGCCTGGTTCGAGCGGATGATCCGTACGCTCCGGGAGGCCCCGGAGGTGGGCTCCGGCTCGACCACCCACATCGACGTGCCGATGCCGGCCGGGGTGCTGGCGCACAGGGCCGACGGGCCGACCGGGACGATGGTCTTCCTGCACAACCTGGGCACCACCGACGCCGAGGTGGACCTCGGCATGCTGGCGCCGGAGGCGGACCTGCCGATCGACGTGCTCGCCGACCGCAACTACGAGCCGGTGGGCAAGCTGGACCGGCTCAAGCTCGCCGGCTACGGCTACCGCTGGATCCGGCTGTGCCGCGGCCGGGCGCTCTGAACGTGACCCGTCCCGGCCGAGCGGGCGCGCTCCGGGCGCGGCCGGTCCCGGCTGAGCGACCCGGCGCCGGCCGGGTACGGCTGGGTTAAGCTCCTTCGATCGAGCTCAAGTTACCGGGAGGTAATCATGTCGGAGGAGCCCCGCGTCGCCATCGTCACCGGAGCCGCGCGCGGTATCGGCGCGGCCACCGCGCGCCGGCTGGCCGCCGACGGGATGGCGGTCGCCGTGGTCGACATCGAGGAGTCGGCGACCAAGGAGACCGTCGACGCGATCGCCGCCGCCGGTGGCCGGGCGCTCGGCGTCGGCGCCGACGTGGCCGACCGGGCGCAGGTCGAGGCGGCCGTCGAGCGGGTCGCCGCCGAGCTGGGCGCGCCGACCGTGCTGGTCAACAACGCCGGCGTGCTCCGCGACAACCTGCTGTTCAAGATGAGCGACAGCGACTGGGACACCGTCATGGGCGTGCACCTGCGCGGCGCGTTCCTGTTCAGCCAGGCCACCCAGAAGTACATGGTCGAGCGGAAGTGGGGCCGGATCGTCAACCTCTCCAGCACCTCGGCGCTGGGCAACCGGGGGCAGGCGAACTACTCCGCCGCCAAGGCCGGCCTGCAGGGCTTCACCAAGACCCTCGCCATCGAGCTGGGCCCGTTCGGGGTGACCGTCAACGCGGTCGCGCCGGGCTTCATCGTCACCGACATGACCGCGGCCACCGCGGCCCGGATGAAGGTCAACTTCGAGGCGCTGCAGAAGCACGCCGAGTCGGAGATCCCGGTCCGCCGGGTGGGCCGGCCGGAGGACGTCGCGCACACCATCTCGTTCCTGGCCGGTGAGGGCGCGTCCTTCGTCTCCGGCCAGGTCGTCTACGTCGCCGGCGGGCCCAAGGACTGACCCGCGCACCGCCCCGGCGGGCGCCGCCCGCCGGGGCTCAGGCCGGGTCCTGCCGGGTGCGCCAGAGCCAGGCCAGGCCGAGCACCGGGAGCACCAGCGGGATGTAGCCGTACCCGCTGCCGAACTGCGACCAGACCGTCTCGTCGGGGAAGAGCTCCGGGTCGACGACGCTGAGGACGCCCACGCCGACCACCCCGACCAGCTCCACCGAGCAGCAGGCCAGCGCCAGGCGCCGGCCGGCGGCGCCGGCCCGGGCCAGCCCGACCGCCGCCACGATGTAGACCAGCGCCGCCAGCGCGGAGAGCAGGTACGCCACCGGCGCCTCGGCGAACTTGGTGGCGATCTGCAACCCGGCCCGGCTGGTCGCGGCGATCGCGAAGAGCAGGTAGACCGCGATCAGCAACCGTCCGGGCCCGGCGTTGGTCCGCTTCCGGGCCGCGGTGGGCGCCTCAGCCACCGAGCACCTCCCAGGTCTGCTGCAGCCGGACCACCACCACCGGCGTGACCAGGCAGACCGCGCAGACGATCGCCGAGCCCCAGCGGGTCGGCTCCATCCGGGCCAGCACCCAGGCCAGCGGCGGCAGGCAGACCAGTGTCACCAGGTAGCCGGCGAACGCGCCGGGCTCGCCGGGGCGGTCGCCGCCGCCGAGCGCGACCAGCGCCAGCACCGCCAGCGCGAGCAGCGCCACCTCCAGCACGGCCAGCCCGATCAGCTGTACGCGGTCCGGCGCGCGCAGGCGCAGCGTCGCGACCAGGGCCCAGGCCGCGACGAGCAGCGACAGCACGATGGCGGCGGTGGCCAGGACCCCGTCCACCGGCGAGTTGGCCGCGGTCATCGGCGGGTGCTCGATTCGGTCACCGGGACAGCCTACTAACCCGTGTAGTACTGCGTGCCGCCCCGGTCACCCGCCCGGGGTGAGTGTCGAGGGGACGGGCGCTGGGCGCGGCGACTAGCGTGGATCACGGCCGCGGGCCTCGCCGCGGCGGACGACGACACCGGGGGTTCTCGTGCTGCGGTTCGGCTTGTTCGGCACCGGTCACTGGGCGACGGAGACGCACGGCGCGGCGCTCGACGCGCACCCGAAGACCTCGCTGGCCGGAGTCTGGGGGCGCAACCCGGAGAACGTCGCCGCCCTCGCGAGCCGCTTCGGCGTGCCCGCCTTCGACGACGTCGACGCACTGATCGACGCCTGCGACGCGATCGCCGTCGCGCTCCCGCCGGACGTGCAGGCCGACATCGCGGCGCGGGCCGCCGCCGCCGGCCGGCACCTGCTGCTGGACAAGCCGCTCGCGCTCAGCCTCGCCGACGCCGACCGGGTGGTCGAGGTCGCCCAGCAGTCCGGGGTGGCCTCGGTGGTCTTCTTCACCCAGCGCTACCACCCGAACGTGACCGCGTTCCTCGCCTCGACCGCGGCGGCCGGGGGCTGGCAGCACGCCCGGGCGACCATGTTCGCCTCGATCTACCAGCCGGACAGCCCGTACCTCGGGTCGGTGTGGCGGCGGGAGCACGGCGCGCTGTGGGACGTCGGCCCGCACGCGCTGTCGATCCTGCTGCCGGTGCTGGGCCGGGTGGACCGGGTGGCCGCCGCCGACGGCCCGAGCGGGATCGTGCACCTGCTGCTCACCCACTCCGGCGGGGCGACCAGCACCGTCTCGCTCACCCTGGACGCGCCGGCCGAGGCGAGGACCCGCGAGTTCGTCTTCTACGGCGAGAACGGCATCGAGACCGTCCCGGCCGGGCAGGGGAGCGCGGTGGACGCGTACGGGGTGGCCATCGACCAGTTGCTGGAGGAGATCGAGGCGGGCACGCGGGACCACCGCTGCGACGTCCGCTTCGGTCGCGACGTGGTCGCCGTCCTCACCGCCGCCGAGACCGCCCGCCGCAACTCCTGCACCATCACCGTCCCTGCCTGACCGACCCCCCCGTTGATCATGAAGTTCGCGTCACCGGCTCCGGCGTGTCGGGACCGAAACTCCATGATCACCAGGGCGGGACGGCCTGGCGCCCGGGGGCGGGAAAGTGGGTGGTCGGGGTGGGGGTGTGGGGGCTAGGGTGCGGGGCATGTTCGCGCACGCCCTGATCGAGGGGGTCGGCACGCCGGCCGCCTTCGGGCCGCTGCTGGTGGCCCGCCCGCGAGTCCGGCGTCCGGCCCTGGCCGGCCGGGACGCGACCCGCGCCTGATCCACCTCCCGCACGCAGCGCCACCCGCCCGGGCACCACCCGGGGGTGACCTGCCGCCCCGGGCACCCGCCCGGCGCGCCGTGCCGTCCGCGCCGAACCGTCCCGCGCCACCACCCAGGGCCGTCCGAGTCCCCGACCATCCGGACAGGCCCGATACCGGCCGCCTGTCCGTACCGTCGCCCACCGGCGACAGACAGGACGACGACCCGTGGCGCCCCGCCGTACCCGAGCAACCGAACGCGACCGGTCCCGTCGCGTACTCTCCCAGAACTTCCTCGCGGACCCGGCCGCGATCGCGCGGATGGTCCGGGCGGCCCGCCCCGCCCCGGACCGGCTGGTGCTGGAGGTGGGCGCCGGTCGCGGCCAGCTGACCCGGCCGCTGGCCGCCCGCTGCCGGCGCCTGGTCGCGTACGAGGTGGATCCGGTCGCCGGCGCGGAGCTTGCCGCGGCCTGCGCGGCGCTGCCCACGGTGACCCACCGGCAGGCCGACTTCCTGGCCACCGAGCCGCCGCCGGAGCCGTTCGAGGTGGTTGGCAACATTCCCTGGTCGCTCACCTCGGCCGTGGTCCGCTGGTGCCTGGCCGCCCCCGGGCTGCGCGCGGCGACGCTGCTCACCCAGCTGGAGTACGCCCGCCGGCGCAGCGGCGACTACGGCCGGTGGACCCGGCTCACCGTGTCGACCTGGCCGGAGTTCGGGTGGCGGCTGGCCGGGCGGGTGCCCCGCACCGCGTTCCGGCCGGTGCCCCGGGTGGACGCCGGCATCCTGCGCCTGGAACGGCGGTCCGCGCCGCTGCTGCCCCCGGCGGCGCTGCCCGCGTACCGCCAGATGGTGGAGACCGGGTTCGACGGCGTCGGCGGCTCGCTCGCGGCCTCGCTGGCGCGGCACCACCCGCGGGCCCGGCTGGCCGCAGCGCTGCGGGCGACCCGGCTCGACCCGGCCACCCCGGTCGGGCACGTCTGGCCGGAGCAGTGGCTGGTGCTGTTCCGCCTGCTGCACGCGCGCTGACCGGCGACCCGGCCGGCCCCACGGGCACGTCGAGGGGCCGGCCGGCGTCAGGCCAGCGTGTTCAGCGCCTCGCTGAGCTCCGCCGGGTCGTCGAACTGCTCCGCCGGCAGCGCCCGCAGCATCTGGAGCATCTCGGTGCTGGCCCCGTTCTCCTGACCCCAGCGGACCAGGTCCTCGCGGGAGACCGGGTAGTCGAGCCCGGCCAGGTACTCCTGCAACTGCACCCCGGTGACGGTCATGTCCGCCGGCTACCCGCTCAGCCGCCCGACACACCACCCCGGGCCCGCCCGGCCGCCGGTTTGCCCGCCCGACCCGCCGGGTAGCCGCGGGCATGCTGGTTCAGCGGCTCGGCGCGCCGAGCGACTTCGACCCGTTGCTGGAACGCGTCCGGGACGCCCGGATAGTGATGATCGGCGAGGCGACGCACGGCAGCTACGACTACTACCGGCTCCGCGAGCAGCTCACCCGGCGGTTGATCGCCGAGTGCGGGTTCTCCTTCGTGGCGGTGGAGGGGGACTGGCCGGACTGCGACCGGGTGCACCGCTCGGTCACCGGGGCACCGGGTGGCGCGGTCGAGCCGGTGACCGCGCTGGAGGAGTTCGAGCGCTGGCCGACCTGGATGTGGGCGAACGCCGAGGTGGCCCGCTTCTGCCGCTGGTTGCGGGCGTGGAACCTGGAACGGCCCGAGGGGGGCCGGGCCGGGTTCCACGGCCTGGACGTCTACAGCCTGTGGGAGTCGATGCAGGCGATCTTCGACTACCTGGGCGAGGAGGACCCGGCGTCGCTGGAGGCGGCCCAGGACGCGTACCGCTGCTTCGAGCCGTACGGCAAGCGGGTCGAGGAGTACGGGGCGGCCAGCCGGTTCGTCTCCGCCCGGTGTGAGGAAGAGGTGGTCCGGCTGCTGGCGCGCACCCGGGAACAGGCCGCGGCGGACGGCGCGGACAGCTTCTCGGCCTGGCAGAACGCCGAGGTGGTGGCCGGTGCCGAGCGCTACTACCGGGCGATGGTGGCCGGTGGGCCGGAGTCGTGGAACGTCCGGGACATCCACATGGCGGACACCCTGGACCGGCTGCTGGACCGCTACGGCCCGGACTCGCGGGGGATCGTCTGGGCGCACAACACCCACGTCGGCGACGCCCGGGCCACCGACATGGCAGCCGACGGGATGACCAACATCGGCCAGCTGGGTCGGGAGCGGCACGGCGCGGACGCGGTGGTCCTGGTCGGCTTCGGCAGCTACCGGGGCAACGTGGTCGCCGCGCCCCGCTGGGGTTCGCCGGCCGAGGCGATGGTGGTGCCGCCGGCCCGTCCCGGCTCGATCGAGCGGCGGCTGCACGAGCTGATGCCGGAGCGGGCGGTGCTGGTCTTCGGCGGCGACGACCAGCCCGGCTGGGTCACCGACACCGTCGACCACCGGGCGATCGGGGTGGTCTACGAGCCGTCCTTCGAGTCGTGGGGCAACTACGTGCCGACCCGGCTGGGGGAGCGGTACGACGCGTTCATCTGGTGCGACGAGGCGACCGCCCTGCACCCGCTGCCGGCGCTCGGCGCGCCGGGCGAGATGGAGACCTACCCGGCCGGCGTCTGAGCGGCCGACCCCTCCGTAGCCGGCGCGGCCCGCAGGACGCCCGCCCGGGCGGCCGCCAGCGCGGCGTCGGCGGCCCGGTCGGCGGTCGCCGGGTCGATCGGCTCCCCACTGACGAAGAGCCGGTAGTAGAGCGGGGCGACGGCCACCCGGACCACCTCGGCGGCGTCGGTGTCGGTGGGCAGTTCACCCCGCGCGACCGCCCGCCGCACCACCGGCGCCGACTGCTCGTGCCGGGCGGCGAGGAAGGCGTGCAGGGCGCGGGCGGCCGCCGGATTCTGCACCGCCGCCGCGACGAAGGCCGTCGCGACCGGCCCGGTCTCCGGGTCGGTGAACCCGGCCAGCACCTCCCGGGTCAGCGCCCGCAGGTCGGTGGCGAGGTCGCCGGTGTCCGGGACCGGCCACGGCTCGCCGGCGGCCAGTTCCAGGGCGTCGGCGATCAGTCCCTCCACGCTGCCCCAGCGCCGGTAGACGGTGGTCTTGTGCACGCCGGAGCGTTCGGCGACCGCGTCGACGGTCAGCCCCTGGTAGCCCTTCTCGGCCAGTTCGGCCAGGGTGGCCGCGCGGACGGCGGCGCGGACCCGGGCGGTGCGGCCGCCGGGGCGGGCGGCGCGGTCGGCCGGGTGAGCGGCGCGGTCGACAGGCAAAAGCAACTCCAGTTGCGTTATGGCGGGACGGCTGGCATGCTGATGCTATCGCAACATGAGTTGCTTTTAGACGCGCCGTGCCGCCGCGCGGCGGAGAGGAGTCGCATGACCACCGTTCCGGACCCGACGACCCGCCACCCGCTGCCCGGCTTCGACCGGGTCGCCTTCCTCAAGCCGGTGGTCACCTCGCCGACGATCGAGGTCGGGGAGTACACCTACTACGACGACCCGGCCGGGCCGGCCGACTTCGAGCGGGTCAACGTGCTTTACGCGTACGGGCCGGAGCGGTTGGTCATCGGCCGGTACTGCGCGATCGCCACCGGCACCCGGTTCCTGATGGCCGGTGGAGCCCATCCCACGGTCGGGGTCTCCACCTACCCGTTCGCGATGTTCGAGGGCGCCTGGCGGGACGCCACGCTGGACCTCGCCATGGGCATGCCGAGCCGGGGCGACACCGTGGTCGGCAACGACGTCTGGTTCGGCTACGGCTGCCTGGTCATGCCCGGCGTACGGATCGGCGACGGCGCGATCGTCGCGGCCGGATCGGTGGTGATGGCCGACGTCGAGCCGTACAGCGTGGTCGGCGGGAACCCGGCGCGGCTGATCCGGCGGCGCTTCGCCGAGGACGACGTGCGGCGGCTGCTCGACCTCGCCTGGTGGAACTGGCCGGCGGAGCAGGTGGCCCGGCACGCCCGGGTCATCATGGCCGGCGCCCCGGCCGAACTGGAACGCGCCGTCCACGGCTGACCACCCCGCCCCGCCACCCCGCGCCCCGGACCCGGGCCCAGCGCCGCCGGTCCCCCCGCGCCGCCGCACCCCACGAAGCCGCGCCCGGCGCCCGCGCCGCGGGGCCGGTCGGCCCCGCGCCCGCGCCCGCGCCGCGCCGGTCGGTCCGCGCCCGCGCCGCGCGGTCCGCGCCGCAGATTCACCGAATGAGTGGCTTCGAGATGCGAAATGGCCACTCTTTCCGAGAAAGAGTGGCCATTTCGCGGGGTGGCGGGGGGTGGTGCCGGGTGGTGCGGGTCAGCCGCGGGGGGCGACCGCGGCCGGCTCGTCCAGGTGGGCGCGCAGGCCCTCGCCCTCGACGTCCACGTTGGGCAGCGCCCGGTCGAGCCAGCGCGGCAGCCACCACGCCCCCTTGCCGAGCAGCGACATCACCGCCGGGACGATGGTCATCCGCACCACGAAGGCGTCGATCGCGACACCGACGGCGAGCGCGAAGCCCATCGACTTGATCACCGGGTCGTCGAGGAAGACGAAGCCGCCGAAGACCGAGATCATGATCAGGGCGGCGGCGGTGACCACCCGGGCACCGTGCCCCATCCCGTTGATGGTGGCCTGGTGGGCGGTGTCGCCGTGCACGAAGTCCTCGCGCATCCGGGAGACCAGGAAGACCTCGTAATCCATCGCCAGGCCGAACAGGATGCCGATCAGCAGGATCGGCAGGAAGCTGATCAGCGGGCCGGGCGTGTCCAGGCCGACCAGGTCGGCGAGGTGACCCTGCTGGAACACCGCCACCGTGATGCCGAAGGTCGCGGCCACGGTGAGCAGGAAGCCGGCCGCGGCCTTGACCGGCACCAGCAGCGACCGGAACACCAGCATCAGCAGCAGCACCGAGAGCCCGACCACCAGCAGCAGGTAGACCGGCAGCGCGTCGGAGAGCTTGTCCGAGACGTCGATGCCGATCGCGGTGACGCCGGTCAGCAGCACGTCCGCGTTCGGGATCCCGCCGACCGCGGCGCGGACGTCGTGGACCAGCGTCTCGGTCGCCGCGTCGGTCGGGCCGGTCTTCGGCACCACCCCGAGCAGCGCGGTCCTGCCGTCCGGGCTGAGCTGCGGCGGAGCCACCGCGAGGACGTTGTCGGTGCGCTGGATCAACGCGGTCACCTGCGGTACGGCGGCGGCGGTGTCCTGCGCGGTGTCACCGGCGACGACCACCGCCAGCCGGCCGGTGAAGCCCGGCCCGAAGCCCTCGGTGATCAGGTCGTTCGACACCCGGGCCGGGGAGCCGGCCGGAGCGGTTCCGGCGTCGGGCAGGGCCAGCCGCATGTCCGGCGCGGGGAGCGCGAGCAGCCCGAGGCCGAGCAGGCCGACCAGGATGACCGGCACCCGGAACCGGGTGACCGCGCGGGCCCAGCGGAACCCGAAGCCGGACCGGTCCTCGGCCGGCGCGGGCGGGACCTCCCCGCCCGCCGGGGTGTCCCCGGCCGGCGCCGCGGCGCGCAGCCTGCGGGGGAGTACCCGGTTGCCGGCGAAGCCGAGCAGCGCCGGCTGGAGGGTGATCGCCACCAGCACGGCCACGGTGACCGTGCCGGCGGCGGCCAAGCCCATCACGGTGAGGAACGGGATGTCGACCACGGCCAGCCCGGCCAGGGCGATGACCACGGTGGCGCCGGCGAAGACCACCGCCGAGCCGGCGGTGCCCACCGCGCGGCCGACCGCCTCGTCCGGCGGCAGGCCGTCCAGCAGGTTCTGCCGGTGCCGGGAGGTGATGAAGAGCGAGTAGTCGATGCCGACGGCCAGGCCGAGCATCAGGGCGAGGATCGGTGCGGTGCTGGTCAGCTCGACCACGTCGCTGAGCGCGAAGAGGCCGGCCATCCCGACGCCCACCCCGATCAGCGCGTTGAGCATGGTCATCCCGGCCGCCACCAGGGACCCGAAGGTGACCACCAGGACGATCGCGGCGACCAGCACGCCGAGCGCCTCGGTCGAGCCGACCTCGGGCTCGCTGTTGAGCACCTCACCGCCCGGGGCGACCTGCCAGCCCCGCTCCTCGGCCTGCGCGCCGATCTCCTCGTACGCCGCGCGCTGCTCGTCGGTGACCTCGTCGGCGCCGGTGGCGAACTGGACCTGGACCAGCGCGTACCGGCCGTCCGGGGTGACCGCCCGGGCCTGGAACGGATCGACCGCGGCGGTGACGCCGGGCAGCGCCGCCGCCTCCTTGGTGATCTCCCCGACCACGGACTGCCCCTCGGGCGTGCCGAGTTGGCCGTCGGCCGGCGCCTTGACCGCGATGGTGCCGGTGGCCCCGCTGGCGTCCGGGAACTGGTCGGCGAGCAGGTCGAGCGCGCGCTGGGACTCCGTGCCGGGCATGGTGAAGTTGCTCGCCGTCGGGCCGCGCAGGGTCGCGGCGGCCAGGCCGAAGCCGACGAGTACGACGAGCCAGATCGCCGCGACGAGTCGCCGCCGGCGGAGCGCGCCCCGGCCGAGCCGGTAGAGCAGGGTCGCCATGAAGGTTTCCTTGTCCTCGGTCGTGGGTGGATGGACGGGTCAGTCCAGGGGGACGAGGCCGCGCCGGATCAGCGCCAGCAGCGCGGGGCGCAGCTCGGCGTCCGGCACGTCGACGAACTCCGCGCAGGCCTCCGGGATGCCGGCGAGCAGCACGAACGCGGCGATCCGGGCGTCCGGCCGGTCGCAGTTCCCGGCGAACGCGTCGCGCAGCCGTTCGGAGATGCGCTGGATGTGCGCGAACGCCGGCTGCTGGAGCAGTTCCGGGAACTCGCCGCGGAGCAGCGTGATCTCCCGCCGGAAGCGGACGGCCAGGTCGACGAAGCCCTCGGCGGCGATCCGCTGGGCGGCCGCGCCGGTCTGGCCGGCGATCCGCTCGTCCAGCGCCTGGAGCACCTCGATCGCCGGAGCCATCAGCTCGGTGAGGATGGCGTCCTTGTTGACGAAGTGGTAGAGCACGGCCGCCTTGGAGCAGCCCACCTCGCGGGCGATGTCCTGCAGCGACGTGCCCCGGTAGCCGCTGACCGCGAACCGCCGTGCCGCCGCGGCGAGGATCTCGTCCCGCGTCTCCGGTACCGCCCGTGCCATGCCGGTCACCCCCTTCCGAACCAGCATGCCTGACCGATCGGTCAGGTGCTGACCGATCGGTCAGACCGATCCGGTGGCGTTCGCCACAGCGGGGCTACCGGCGGCGTCGGCTCAGCTTGGGGCGCCGTGCTCGCGGTCGTACGCGGCCCGCGCCTCGGCGATCGCCGTGCGGTGCCGCTCGGCCCAGCTGGTGAGGGCGACCAGCGACTCGTAGAGTTCCAGGGCGATCGGGGTGGCGGTGTACTCCACCTTGGGTGGCACGGTGGGATAGACCCGCCGATGCAGCAGGCCGTCGCGCTCCAGGTTGCGCAGGGTCAGCGTGAGCATCCGCCGGCTGATCCCCTCCACGCAGCGCTCCAGCTCGGTGAAGCGCACCGGGCCCTGGGACGCAGCGACCAGGATGCCGATGCTCCACTTGCCGCCCACCCGGTCGAGCACCTCGCGGACGGTGCACGCCCGCGCCTGGTCGGGGGTGAAGGGCAGGTCGCCGACCCCGCACGACTGGCTCCGGTCGCCGGTCACGGGCACATCGCTGTTCCCCTGGGACATCAAAGTGCCTCCTTACGCTCCGCCTCATAGTCACAGAGGATGTCTTCGGTAACAAACCATGCACTTAGGGGGCCCCGATGACCCGTACCGACCCGTGCCGCTGGCCGGCGCTGCTCGTGCTCTGCGCCGGCAGCCTCATGATCATCCTCGATGGCAGCATCGTCGCGGTGGCGCTGCCCGCCATCCAGCGGGACCTCGGCTTCACCGCCACCGGCCTGGCCTGGGTGGTCAACGCCTACCTGGTCGCCTTCGGCGGGCTGCTGCTGCTCGCCGGGCGCCTCGGCGACCTGCTCGGCCGCCGGCAGGTCTTCCTCGCCGGCGTCGCGCTCTTCACCCTCGCCTCGCTGCTCTGCGCGGTGGCGACCGGGCCGGCGGTGCTGGTCGCCGCCCGCTTCGCCCAGGGCGTCGGTGGGGCGCTCACCATGGCGGTCAGCCTCGGCATGATCGTCCGGCTCTTCCCGGAACCGGCCGAGCGGGCCCGGGCGATCGCGGTCTTCAGCTTCACCGGGGCGGCCGGCTCCTCGATCGGCATGCTGGCCGGCGGCGTGCTCACCGACCTCGCCGGCTGGCCCGCGATCTTCCTGATCAACCTGCCGATCGGGCTGGTCATCCTGGTCACCGCGGTGCGCCGGATCGCGCCCGACCGGGGGGTCGGGCTGCGCGCCGGCCTTGACCTGCTCGGCGCGGTGCTGGTCACCGCCGGACTGATGGCCGCCGTGCTGGCGATCGTCGGCACCGGCGAGCACGGCTGGACCTCGGCCCGTACGCTCGGCGCCGCCGGCCTCGCCGCCGCCCTGCTCGGCGGCTTCGCGCTCCGCCAGCGGACGACCGCCACCCCGTTGCTGCCGCCCCGGCTGCTGCGCGCCCCCGACCTGGTCGCCGCGAACGCGGTCCAGTTCCTCATGGTCGCCGCGTTCTTCGGCTTCCAGTTCCTGCTCGCCCTGGAGCTCCAGTTGGTCCTCGGGCTGGACGCGGCGGCCACCGGGCTGGCCTTCCTGCCCACCCCGGTGATGATCGCGGTGGTCTCGCTCGGCCTCGCCGGCCGGCTGGTGGCCCGGTTCGGCGCCCGGGCCGTGCTGCTCACCGGGCTGGCGCTCGCCGTGGTCGGGTTCCTGCTGCTGGCCCGGCTCCCGGTCGACGGCAGCTACCCGGTCGACGTGCTCCCCGCGATTCTGGTCTTCGGCGCCGCCGGCGGGCTGACGCTGCCGGCGGTGACCACGCTGGCCATGGCTGGCGCCGGCGAGGCGGACGCCGGGCTCGCGTCGGGGCTGGCGAACACCACCCAGCAGGTCGGCGGCGCGGTCGGGCTGGCCGCGCTCGCCACCCTGGCCGCCAGTCGTACCGACGGCCTGCGGGGTGCCGGCTGGGCGGAGACCGCCGCCCTCGCCGCCGGCTACCGGACCGCCTTCGCCGTGGCCGCCGCCCTGGTCACCGCAGCCCTGCTGCTCGCCCTGGCCACCCTCAACCGCCCCGTCCCCCCGACACAAGCCGGCCCCACCTCGCCGGACTCCCGCGATCTTGAACTTCCTGCCCCGGCATCTCGGACGACGGTCGCGAAATGAGGGCCGGAACTGCAAGATCGCGGGGGTCAGGGGGTCTTGGTCGGGAGGAGGACGGCGAGCAGGGCGTCGAGGGCGGCGGGGTAGGCGTGCGCGGGCGGGGTGGCGTAGCCGACGACCAGGCCGGGCGGGTGGGCCCCCGGGCGGTGCCGGTGACCGGCCAGGCCGCCCAGGGCCAGCCCGCGCCGCTCGGCTTCGGCGAGCAGTTCGGCCTCGCCCGGCCCGTCCGGCGGCAGGTGCAGCAGCGCGTGCAGGCCGGCGGAGATGCCGCCGAGGACGTACCGCCGGCCGGTCCCGTCGAGGCGTTCGAGCAGCAGGTCCCGGCGCCGGCGGTAGTGCCGGCGGACCGCCCGGATCTGCCGGTCGTAGCCGTGGCTGGTGATCAGGTCGGCGAGCGCCAGCTGCCCGATCGTCTCCGAGTGCAGGTCCAGGTGCCGCTTCGCCTCCACCACCGGCTCGACCAGCCGGGCCGGCAGCACCAGCCAGGCCAGCCGCAGCGCCGGGCCGAGGGTCTTGGCGGCGGTGCCGACGTACGCCACCTGCTCCGGCGCCGTGCCCTGCACCGCGCCGACCGGCTGCCGGTCGTAGCGGAACTCCCCGTCGTAGTCGTCCTCCACCACCAGCGCGTCCCGCTCCCGCGCCCAGCGGGTCAGCGCGTGCCGGCGCTCGGGCGCCAGGGTCACCCCGGTCGGGTACTGGTGGGCCGGGGTCACCACGGCGGCGGCCACGTCGGCCAGCTCACCGACGCCGAGCAGGTCGATCCGGGCGCCCCGGTCGTCCACCGGCAGCGGCAGCACGCTGCCGCCGTGCCGGCGGGCCACCTCCCGGTGGAAGGCGAGCCCGGGGTCCTCCATCGCCAGCACCGGTCGGCCCGCGTCGCGGAGCACGCCCACCAGCAGCGCCAGCGCCTGCACGTACCCGGTGGTGACGACGATCCGGTCGGGGTCGGCCAGCACGCCCCGGGCCCGGCCCAGGTAGCCGGCCAGCGCGGTGCGCAGCTCGATCCGCCCGCGCGGATCGCCGTAGCCGTAGGCGCTCGCCGGGGCGGCGGCCAGCGCCCGCCGGGTGGCGCGCAGCCAGGCGGTGACCGGGAAGGCGGCCACGTCGGGGCTGCCCGGGCGCAGGTCGTACCGGGGCGCGGCCGGGCCGGGCGGGGCGGCGGCCGGCGGGGGCGCGGCGCGCAGCAGCGGACTCACCTCGGTGCCGGCGCCCACCCGGGCCACCAGCCACCCCTCGGCGACCAGCTGGTCGTACGCCGCGCTGACCGTGCCCCGGGACAGGCCCAGCTCCGCGGCGAGCGTCCGGGTGGCGGGCAGCCGGGTCGACGGGGCCAGCCGACCGTCCCGGATCGCCTCGCGGAGCGCGCGTTCCAGCCCGGCCCGGCGGCCGGCCGTCGCGTCCAGCTCCAGGTGCAGGTCGACCCCGAAAGCGGCCCAGTCCATCGGCACGGAATTGGAGCTTAGGGCGGGCCGCCGGGAGGCCGACAATCGGCGGATGACCGCCACCCTGACGGGTCGGGCCGCGGCGCTGCGCGCGCTGCACCGGCCCGGTCACCCGCTGATCCTGCCCAACGCCTGGGACGCCGGCTCGGCCCGGGCCGTCGCCGCCGCCGGCTTCCCGGCCGTGGCCACCAGCAGCGCCGCCGTCGCCGAGTCGCTCGGCCACGCGGACGGCGAGACCACCCCGGTCGGCGAGATGGTCGACGCGGTCGCCCGGATCGCCCGCGCGGTCGACGTGCCGGTCACCGCCGACCTCGAGCGGGGGTACGGGCTGCGCCCCGCCGAACTGGTCGAGCGGCTGCTCGCCGCCGGGGCGGTCGGGCTCAACCTGGAGGACTCCGACCCGCGGACCGGCGCGCTGGTCGATCCCGGGGAGCAGGCCGACCTGCTGGCCGAGGTGCGGGCGGCGGCCGACACGGCGGGGGTGCCGGTGGTGCTCAACGCCCGGGTGGACGTCTTCCTGCGGCCCGGCGGGGACCCGGCCGCCTGGCTCGACGAGGCGGTCCGCCGGGGCCGGCGCTACCTCGCCGCCGGCGCGGACTGCGTCTACCCGATCCTGCTGGCCGACCCGGGGGAGCTGCGGAGCTTCGTCGACGGGGTGGCCGGGCCGGTGAACGTGCTCGCCCGTCCGGGCGGCCCCGCGCCGGCCGGGCTGGCCGCGCTCGGGGTGGCCCGGGTCAGCTACGGCTCCGGCCTGTACGCCGCCGCGCGCGCCTACACCGCCCGGTTGCTCGACGCGGTCGCGACCGGCGCACCGGCGCCCTGACGCGGGACCTGGCCGGCGGTCGCCGGTCGTGTCCGGTTGACCGCCGGGCCCCGGGCCGGGAAGGTGATCGGATGAGCGGGGCTGACGAGACGCGGGACGGGGTGGCGCTGACCAACCTGGACCAGGCGCTGTTCGACGGGGCCGACGCGACCAAGCGGGATCTGGTCGACTACCTCGACGCGGTCCGCGACCGGATCGTGCCGCAGCTGCGGGACCGGCCGCTGTCGGTGATCCGGGTGCGTCCCGGGCAGCCGCCATTCATGCAGAAGAACCTGCCGAAGTACACCCCGGAGTGGGTGCGCCGGGTGCCGGTCTGGGCCGAGGCGTCGCACCGCGAGGTGTCGTACGGGCTCTGCGACGACCGCCGCACCCTGCTCTGGTTCGCCAACCAGCGGGCGGTGGAGTACCACCCGACCCTGGCCACCGTCGCCGACCTGCACCGCCCGACCCACCTGGTGCTCGACCTCGACCCGCCCCAGGGGGACTCGTTCGCCCTCGCCGTGGCCGCCGCCCGGCTGGTCCGGCAGGCGCTGGCGGACGCCGGGCTCGCCGGCGCGGTCAAGACCAGCGGGGCCAAGGGCGTGCACGTCTTCGTACCGGTGGCGGCGGGGGCCACCGCGGTGGACATGGCCGCCGCGACCCGGGCGATCGCGGCCCGCGCCGAACGGCTCGATCCCGCGCTGGCCACCACCGCGTTCATCCGGGAGGACCGGGGCGGCAGGGTCTTCGTGGACTCCACCCGGGCCGGCGGGGCGACCGTGGTGGCCGCGTACAGCCCGCGGCTGCGGCCGGGGGTGCCGGTGTCGTTCCCGGTCGACTGGGCCGACCTGGGCGACGTCACCCCGGCCGACTTCACCATCCGTACCGCGCCCGGCCTGGTCGCCGACCGGGACCCGTGGGTCGAGCAGCTGCCCGCGCCGCAGCCGCTCCCGGCGGACCTGGTCGCCGAGGGGCACACCATCCCGGTCGCCCGGGTGCAGGCCATGCACGAGGGCAAGCGCCGGGCCCGCGCCCGCCGCGCCGCCGGCTGACGTACGCCCTATCCGCACACGAAGAAGCCCGGACCAGCTGGCCCGGGCTCTCGTGGTGTCTGGTGCCCCCGGCAGGATTCGAACCTGCGCCCCCGCCTCCGGAGGGCGGTGCTCTATCCCCTGAGCTACGGGGGCTCAGCGACTGGAGAAGACTAGCAAACGTCCCCACCGAACGCCGAATCGGTATCCGGGGTCGACCCCGTGTCGCGGCGCCCGGCCGTCGGCTCCGGACGCCACCGTCGGCGACGGCGCGCCGGTGGGCGGTGCGCCGCGGGTCAGGCGGCGACGGCGCGGCCGCAGCTGGGCAGCGGGTGCAGCACGATGCGCCGGGGCAGTCGGCGGGGCCACTCGTTGCGGGGCCACGAGCCGTCCACGATGAGGTGCACGGTGCGCTGCTCCTCGCCGCTGAGCCGGAGCACGAACTCGCGGGGGAGCGGCGGGTCGACCGTCGGTGTCGTGATCATGAAGCGGACCCGGCCGCGGGACGAGACGGCGGAGATCACGTCGGCCGCCGGCATGGTGCCGCGCAGCCGGACCCGGCCGATCCAGTAGACCTCGGCCAGGTGCTCCTGGGCCGCCCGGGTGATGGCCGGGTACTCGCTGCGGACCCAGCGCTCGACCGCGCCCACACAGAGCCCGCAGGCCCGCTCCCGGGGCTCCCGCGGACCCAACCCCCAGGCCCGCAGGTACGCCCCGACGGCGCCGGCGTCCAGCGACAGGTCGAACCGGCGCTGGATGAGCGTCTGGAGGCTCTGCCGCGTCCACAGCTCCTCGTCCAGGCCGAACTCGTCGGGGTGGACGCCCCGCAGCACGTCGATCAGTTCGAGTTCCTGTTCGCGGCTGAGCGATCCCGACTCGCTCTGCCGCTGTCCGCGACGGACGGCTGCCACCGCCCCGTCACCGCCGATGGTGTGGCGCCGGCACCAGCTGGTGACCGAACGCCGCGCGTCTCTGAGTGCAACCCCCACGTCCTGCGCAACGAGCCCGAATCGCAACTGGTCACGATATGTGCGGAGAAAACTCTCTTAGCAAAGCAACCGCCCACACAACTCAAACCTCAGAAATGGGATAAACACCCCAAAGATGCCTGGCTTCCCCGGTCTGTCGGCCCGGAAAAATGATCAAGAGGTCTGCGTCAGCCGGTAGGACCGGGTGGTGACGCAGACCTCTCGATCGACGCGGAGTGGAGCGGATCAGCCGCCGAGGCGCTTGAGGACGTTCTGGAGGTTGGTGAGGTCGGTCTGCTGGGTGTTCTTCATGGTCTGCGCGGTGCGGACGACGTCCGGCTCGTCGCTGGCGTCGAGCACCGCGTCGATCATGTGGATCCCGCCCAGGTGATGCTTGATCATCATTTGCAGGAAACGGACGTCCAGGTCCCGGCCCTGGGCGGCGCGCAAGGCCGCCATCTCCTCGGGCGTGGCCATTCCCGGCATCAGCCCGTTCTTCACCGACATCGCGCCGTCCGGCATCCAGGACATCGGCGGCTGCGAGCCGGTCGGGTCCAGCCCCCACGACCGCAGCCAGGCCTGCATCGCGCCGAGTTCGCCCTGCTGGCCGAGCGCGATGTCGCCACCGATGCTCCGGACCTCGGGATCGGTGCCGCGCTGGAAGGCGATCAGGCCCATCTCCACCGCCTGCGTGTGGTGGGTGCTCATGTCCCGGGCGAAGCCCGCCTCCACCGAGGCGTCCCCGGGCCGGGTCAGCCGGGGGGTCAGCAGGCCGCCGGCGTACCCGAGGAGCAGCCCGACCACGACGGCCAGGGCCAGCGCGACCGTGCCCCAGCGGCGCGCGGTGGACCGGCGCTCCGGCGGGGTCGGGTCGCCGAGGTCGACGCTCGTCGTGGTCGGTGCGCTCATCGTCTGCTCAGCCCTGCGTCCCCGCGTCGTCGCGCGGGGTGGTGCCGGTCGCGGTGATCCCCTGGTTGCACAGCGCCGTCGGCCCCTCGATCGAGGCGTTCACCCGCAGCGTCTTGATGAACTCGTCGATCCGCTTGTCGTCGGCGTTGTCGACCTTGAGCTGGTAGCCCCAGGCCTGCAGCGAGATCGGCTTGTCCAGCCCCTCGAACGGGCTGAGCATGGTCTTCTCCACGCCCTCGACCTTGCCGCGCAGCGTGGCCACCTGGTCGGCGGGCAGGTCCGGCCGGTAGGTGATCCAGACCGCGCCGTGCTCTAGGCTGTGCACCGCGTGCTCGCTGGCGATCGGGGCGTCGTAGACGTCGCCCATGCAGTTCTGCCAGGCCGCGTTGTGCGGGCCGGCCACCGGCGGGGAGATCTCGTACTTGATCGGGCCGGGCTGGTGGTTGCTCCCCTTGACGAGCTCCTTGTCCAGCTCGCGGTAGTTCACGATGCCGGAGATGTCGGCCGCCCGCTCTTCCCACGGCTTCGAGCCCTGGAACGCCGCCCAGGCGCCGTAGCCGATGATCGAGGCGGCGAGCACGCCCACGGCGACGAAGAGCGCGATCGGGCCCCAGGAGCGGCCCTGGCTGACCTTGACCGGGGTGACCGGCTTGCGGCCCTTGCCCCCGGCGCCCGGGCGGGGACCGGTCGACTTGCCGGACCCGGCCTTGCCGCCGGCCGGCTTGCCGGCAGCGGCCGGCCGGGCCGCCGGCTTCTTGCCGGTGCTGACCACGGTCGGACGGCGCTGCTCGCCGCCCGGGGTGCTGATGCTCATCGTGCCTCGTCAGGTCGGTCGGTCAGGGGAGCCGGCGGGTCGAATACACATGCTGGGTCGCCGCCGCGGGTGCCGAGTCTACCCCCGATAACATGGTTCGGTGACTCCCGCAGAACTCGCCGAGGTCGTCCTCTCCGCAGCCCACGCCGTCTTCACCGAGCGGGGCCTGGATCGCTCCGCCCTGCCGGAGCGGACGGCGGTGGAGCGACCCCGCAACCCCGAGCACGGCGACTACGCCTCGACGCTGGCGCTCCAGCTCAGCAAGAAGGTGGGCGTGCCGCCGCGGGAGCTCGCCACCGCGCTGGCCGAGCAGCTCGGCCGGTCCGCCGGGATCAAGTCGGTGGAGATCGCCGGCCCCGGCTTCCTCAACATCCGGCTCGACGCGGCCGCCGCCGGCCAGCTCGCCCGGGTGATCGTCGAGGCCGGCCGGGAGTACGGCCGCAGCGACCGGCTCGCCGGGCAGCGGATCAACCTCGAGTTCGTCTCGGCCAACCCGACCGGTCCGGTGCACATCGGCGGGGTCCGCTGGGCCGCGGTCGGCGACGCGCTGGGCCGGCTGCTGCGCGCCACCGGCGCCGAGGTGGGCACCGAGTACTACTTCAACGACGCCGGCTCGCAGATCGACCGGTTCGCCCGCTCGCTGGTCGCCGCCGCCCGGGGCGAGCCGACTCCGGAGGACGGTTACGCCGGGGCGTACCTCGGCGAGATCGCCGCGGAGGTGCAGGCCCGCCGGCCGGACGTGCTGACGCTGGACGACGCGGCGGCCCAGGAGGTCTTCCGGGTCGAGGGCGTGGCGCTGATGTTCGACGAGATCCGCTCGTCGCTGCGCGACTTCGGCGTCGAGTTCGACACCTACTTCAACGAGAAGGACCTGCACGACCGGGGCGAGCTGGATCTGGCGCTGAGCCGGCTGCGGCAGCAGGGCCACGTCTTCGAGGCCGAGGGCGCCACCTGGCTGCGCACCACCGAGTTCGGCGACGACAAGGACCGGGTGCTGCGCAAGTCCAACGGCGAGTGGACCTACTTCGCCGCCGACTGCGCCTACTACCTCGACAAGCGCGAGCGCGGCTTCGAGCGGGTGGTCATCATGCTCGGCGCCGACCACCACGGCTACATCGGCCGGATGAAGGCGATGGCCGCCTGCTTCGGCGACGACCCGGAGCGCAACCTGGAGATCCTCATCGGCCAGCTGGTCAACCTGGTCCGCGACGGCGCCCCGATGCGGATGAGCAAGCGGGCCGGCACCGTGGTCACCCTGGAGGACCTGGTCGACGCGATCGGGGTGGACGCCGCCCGGTACGCGCTGGCCCGCTACTCCAGCGACTCGCCGATCGACATCGACGTCGAGCTGTGGACCCGGGCCACCCGCGACAACCCGGTCTACTACGTGCAGTACGTGGCGGCCCGGACGGCCAGCGTCGGGCGCAACGCCGCCGAGGTCGGGCTCACCCGGGGCGACGCCGCCGCGTTCCGCCCCGACCTGCTCGACCACGAGAAGGAGAACGAGCTGCTCAAGGCGCTCGCCGAGTTCCCGGCCGTGGTGTCCACCGCGGCCGAGCTGCGCGAGCCGCACCGGGTGGCCCGCTACCTGGAGGACCTGGCCGGGGCCTACCACCGGTTCTACGACAACTGCCGGATCCTGCCGCGCGGCGACGAGGAGGTCGCCGACCTGCACCGGGCCCGGCTCTGGCTGAACGACGCCACCCGCGTGGTGATCGCCAACGGGCTGCTCCTGCTCGGCGTCTCCGCCCCTGAGAGGATGTGACATGCGCGCTCACGAAGCCGGTGCGCTGCACGGTGACATCGGCAGCCGGGGGCCGGCCTGGCTGCGTACCCCGGTCGACGTCAACGCCCTGGTGCCGCAGCTCTGGCCGCGCACCGTGGCGCGCGGCGCCGACGGCCAACTCACCGTCGCGGGCCTGCGCGTGCGCGACCTCGCCGCCGAGTTCGGCACCCCGGCGTACGTGCTCGACGAGGACGACCTGCGCTCGCGCTGCCGCGACTTCCGGGCCGCGTTTCCGGACGTCGACGTCTACTACGCCGGCAAGGCGTTCCTCTGCCGCGCCGTGGTGCGGATGATCGACGAGGAGGGCCTGCACCTGGACGTGTGCAGTGGTGGCGAGCTGGCCACCGCGCTGGCCGCCGGGATGGAGCCTGCGCGGATCGGCTTCCACGGCAACAACAAGTCGGTCGCCGAGCTGACCCGGGCGGTGGACGCAGGGGTGGGCCGGATCATCGTCGACTCGTTCACCGAGATCGACCGGCTCACCGCGCTGGCCCGCGAGCGCGGCGTCCGGCCGAAGGTGCTGGTCCGGGTCACCGTCGGCGTCGAGGCGCACACCCACGAGTTCATCGCCACCGCGCACGAGGACCAGAAGTTCGGCTTCTCGCTGGCCGGCGGGGCGGCCGCGGCCGCCGCCTTCAAGATCCTCGACGAGGACGTCCTGGAGCTGCGCGGCCTGCACTCGCACATCGGGTCGCAGATCTTCGACGCCAGCGGGTTCGAGGTCTCCGCCCGCCGGGTGCTCGCCCTGCAGGCGCAGATCCGCGACGCGCGCGGGGTGGAGCTGCCCGAGCTGGACCTCGGCGGCGGCTTCGGCATCGCGTACACCACCCAGGACGACCCGGCCGCCCCGCACGACCTGGCCAAGCGGCTGCGCAAGATCGTCGACGCGGAGTGCGCGGCCGAGCAGCTCGCCGTGCCCCGGCTCTCCATCGAGCCGGGCCGGGCCATCGTCGGGCCGGCCGTGTTCACCCTCTACGAGGTCGGCACGGTCAAGTCCGTGCCGGTAGGCACTGGTGGCGACGCAGCCGATGGGCGTCGTGCCTATGTCAGCGTCGACGGTGGGATGAGCGACAACATCCGTACCGCGCTCTACGACGCGTCCTACTCCGCCACCCTGGCCTCCCGGGCGTCGGCCGCCGAGCCGATGCTCGCCCGCGTGGTGGGAAAGCATTGTGAGTCCGGGGACATCGTGGTGAAGGATGAATTCCTGCCCGCCGACGTGCGGCCCGGAGATCTTGTCGCGGTGCCCGGCACCGGTGCCTACTGCCGGAGCATGGCCAGCAACTACAACCACGTGCCCCGCCCCCCGGTGGTCGCGGTGCGGGGCGGCCAGGCGCGCGTGATCGTCCGGCGGGAGACCGAAGAGGACCTGCTCGCATTGGATGTTGGATGACGTCACCTGTGCGCCTGGCGCTGCTCGGCTGCGGCACCGTCGGTAGCGAGGTGGTCCGGCTGCTGCACGAGCAGTCGGCCGACCTCGCCGCCCGGATCGGTGCCCCGATCGAGATCGCCGGTATCGCCGTCCGGCGGCTCGGCCGCGACCGCGGCGACCTGCCGGTCGATCCGGCGCTGTTCACCACCGACCCGCTCGGCCTGATCAAGCGGGACGACGTCGACGTGGTGGTCGAGGTGGTCGGCGGCATCGAGCCGGCCCGGGGCTGGCTGGTGGAGGCGCTGCGCGCCGGCAAGAGCGTGGTCACCGCCAACAAGGCGCTGCTCGCCGAGGACGGCGCGGCGCTGCACGACGCGGCCGCCGAGGGCGGCGGCGACCTCTACTACGAGGCGTCCGTGGCCGGGGCGATCCCGCTGCTGCGCCCGCTGCGCGAGTCGCTGCACGGCGACCGGATCAACCGGGTCACCGGCATCGTCAACGGCACCACCAACTTCATCCTCTCCGCCATGGACGCCACCGGCGCCGGCTTCGCCGAGGCGCTGGAGGAGGCGACCGAGCTGGGGTACGCCGAGGCCGACCCGACCGCCGACGTGGAGGGCTTCGACGCGGCGGCGAAGGCGGCCATCCTGGCCTCGCTGGCCTTCCACACCCGGGTGGGCGCCGCCGACGTGCACCGGGAGGGCATCACCGAGGTCACCGCCGCCGACGTGGCCAGCGCCAAGGCGATGGGCTGCACGATCAAGCTGCTCTGCATCGCGGCCCGGGGCGCGGACGCCGCCGGCCGGGAGACGGTCAGCGTGCGGGTGCACCCGGCGATGATCCCGCGGACCCACCCGCTGGCCGGCGTCGGCGACGCGTTCAACGCGGTCTTCGTCGAGGCCGAGGCGGCCGGGCAGCTGATGTTCTACGGCCGGGGCGCCGGCGGCGCGCCGACCGCCAGCGCGGTGCTCGGCGACGTGGTCGCGGTCGCCCGCAACCGGCTCGCCGGGGTCCGCGCGGCCAGCGAGAGCGCGTACGCCGACCTGTCGGTGCGGCCGATGGGGGAGGCGCTGACCCGCTACCACATCAGCCTGGACGTGGCCGACCGTCCCGGTGTGCTGGCCGCGGTGGCCGGGGTGTTCGCCCGGCACGACGTCTCGATCGCGACCGTCCGGCAGGGCTCGGCGGAGGCCGGCAGCTCCGGCGCCGCCGGCCGGGGCGACGACGCGGAACTGGTCATCGTGACCCACGTGGCGCCGGACGCCGCGCTCGCCGCCACCGTACGCGAGCTGCGCGGACTGGACATCGTCCGCACGGTGACCAGCGTGCTGCGGGTCGAGGGCGGGCTGTAACCGGTCCGGTCGGCGTGTGGGCTGGCGCTCTCGTCTCGCCAGGTGGTTAATGGCGGGTGTGCCGCGGCCGGCCCGGCGAGGCTGGTCCAGGCTGGAGGCGCCCCCGGCTGGGCGGGGCGGTAGAGGCGAGGAGAGCGACATGTGGCGGGGCCTGATCGACGCCTTCCGGGACCGGCTGCCGGTCACCGACGCCACCCCCGTCGTCACGCTGCACGAGGGGAACACCCCGCTGCTGCCCGCGCCGGTGCTCTCCGCCCGCCTCGGCTGCGACGTCCACCTCAAGGTGGAGGGGGCCAACCCGACCGGCTCCTTCAAGGACCGGGGCATGACGCTCGCGGTCTCCAAGGCGGTCGAGGCCGGCAACAAGGCGATCATCTGCGCCTCCACCGGCAACACCAGCGCCTCCGCCGCGGCGTACGCGGCCCGGGCCGGGCTGACCTGCGCGGTGCTGGTGCCGCAGGGCAAGATCGCGCTGGGCAAGCTGGCCCAGGCGCTGGTGCACGGCGCGAAGCTGCTCCAGGTCAACGGCAACTTCGACGACTGTCTGTCGCTGGCCGCCAAGCTCGCCCAGGACTACCCGGTCGCCCTGGTCAACTCGGTCAACATCGACCGGCTGCACGGCCAGAAGACCGCCGCGTTCGAGATCGTCGGGGCGCTCGGCGACGCCCCCGACATCCACTGCCTGCCGGTCGGCAACGCCGGCAACATCTCGGCCTACTGGATGGGCTACGCCGAGGAGCTCGCCGACGGCAACGCCACCCGCACCCCGAAGATGTACGGCTTCCAGGCCGCCGGGGCGGCGCCGATCGTGACCGGCGAGGTGGTCCGGGAGCCGTCCACCATCGCCACCGCCATCCGGATCGGCAACCCGGCCAGCTGGACCCGGGCCCTGGACGCCCGGGACTCCTCCGGCGGGTTGATCGAGGCGGTCACCGACCGGGAGATCCTGGCCGCGTACCGGCTGCTGGCCCGCGAGGTCGGGGTCTTCGTGGAGCTGGGCAGCGCGGCCAGCGTGGCCGGCCTGCTCCAGCAGGCCGCCGCCGGCCGGGTCCCGGCCGGCTCCACCGTGGTCTGCACGGTCACCGGGCACGGCCTGAAGGACCCGGAGTGGGCCATCTCCACCGCCCCGGCCCCGGTCACCATCGCCAACGACCCCCTCGCCGCCGCCCGCTCCCTCGACCTCGCCTGACCGCCCCGGCACCCGCTCCCGCGCCCCACGCGCTCCCGCGCCCCACGCGCGCTCCCGCGCCCCACGCGCGCTCCCGCGCCCCACGCGCGCTCCCGCGCCCCACGCGCGCTCCCGCGCCCCACGCGCGCTCCCGCGCCCCACGCGCGCTCCCGCGCCCCACGCGCGCTCCCGCGCCCCACGCGCGCTCCCGCGCCCCACCGTGCTGTGGGGCCCCAACACGCTCCGGCGTCGCACCACGCTCCCGCGCTTCCACTCCCGTGATCATGAAGTTCGCGTCGGGAATCCGCGTCGGGCTGACGTAAACCTCATGATCACCAAAGCGCCCGGCGGCCGGAGCGCCCGGCGGCCGGAGCGCCCGGCGGCCGGAGCGCGCGGCGGGCGCGGCGCTCCGGGGCCGGGGCGGCTCGCGGGCCGGGAGCGCTCGGGGCCTGGCGGGGCTGGTCGCGGGGGCGGGACGGGGTGGGTCCTGTGGGTGGGACGCGGAACGGGGGCGGGCGGGGCGGCGTCGACCGGGTCGGGCACACTCTGCGTACCTCATACGCTTTCTTCAGGAGTGAGCCGAGCCGATGTCGCTGCTCGCCAGATTCAGCCTCGCCAACCGAGGGCTGGTCGCCCTCATCGCGGTGGTGGCCACGGCGTTCGGAGCGTTCGCCGTACCGTCGCTCAAGCAGCAACTGCTGCCGTCGCTGGAGTTCCCGGCCGCGTTCGTCGTGGCCGCCTACCCCGGTGCCGGCCCGGAAGTCGTCGAGTCGCAGGTCACCGAGCCGATCGAGAACAGTCTCCAGGGCATCCCGGGGCTGGAGAAGGTCACCTCGACCTCCCGCGAGGGCTCCGCGACCATCCAGGTGCAGTACGAGTTCGGCACCGACCTGGACGACGTGGTCAACAAGATGCAGACCGCGCTGAGCCGGATCGACGCCCAGTTGCCGGAGAGCGTCGACCCGCAGGTCATCGCGGGCAGCACCGACGACCTGCCGGCCGTGGTGCTGGCCGCGTCGGGCGGCGACGACCAGCGTGTCCTGGTCGAGCGGCTGCGCGGCACGGTGGTGTCGGAGCTGGAGGCGATCGACGGGGTCCGGTCGGTCGACGTCACCGGCACCCGGGACGACGTCGTGGTGGTCACCCCCGACCCGGCGAAGCTGGCGGCGAGGAAGCTCCCGCCGACCGCGATCGGCGCCGCGCTGCAGACCAACGGCGTGACGGTCCCGGCCGGCACGGTGGTCGACGGCAGCAAGGCGCTGCCGGTCCAGGTCGGCACCCCGCTCGGCACGCTGGACGGCCTGCGCGGCATCGTGGTCGCCCCGGCCGCCGGCAGGGCGGCCCCGGTGCGGCTGGGCGACGTGGCCACCGTCTCCGAGCAGCTCGCCCCCGCCACCGCGATCACCCGGACCAACGGCAAGGACAGCCTCGGCATCGCGGTCACCGCGTCCCCGGACGGCAACGCCGTGGAAATCTCGCGCGAGATCCGAGACCGGCTCGCCGAGCTGCGGGACGACTCCGGCGCCGAGCTGACCATCGTCTTCGACCAGGCGCCGTTCGTCGAGAAGTCCATCGAGAGCCTGACCACCGAAGGCCTGCTCGGCCTGGTGATGGCGGTCGTGGTGATCCTGGTCTTCCTGCTGTCGGTGCGCTCCACCCTGGTCACCGCGGTCTCCATCCCGCTCTCCGTGGTGGTCGCGCTGATCGCCCTCTGGATCGGCGACTATTCGCTCAACCTGCTCACCCTCGGGGCGCTGACCATCGCCGTCGGCCGGGTGGTCGACGACTCGATCGTGGTGTTGGAGAACATCAAGCGGCATCTGGAGTACGGCGAGGAGAAGGTCCGCGCGATCCGCACCGCCGTCCGGGAGGTGGCCGGCGCGGTGACCGCGTCCACCCTCACCACGGTCGCCGTCTTCGCCCCGATCGCACTGGTCGGCGGCTTCGTCGGGCAGCTCTTCGCGCCGTTCGCGATCACCGTCACGGTGGCCCTGCTCGCCTCGCTGCTGGTCTCGCTGACCGTCATCCCGGTGCTCGCGTTCTGGTTCCTCAAGCCGCCGTCCGGTACGCCGGACGACGAGGCGGTGCGCCGGGCGGCGGAGCAGAAGGAGCTGCGCAGCCCGTTGCAGCGGGCGTACCTGCCGGTGATCGGGTTCGCCACCCGGAAGCGGGCGACCCGCTGGATCACCCTGGGGCTCGGCGTGCTGGTGCTGTTCGGCACGTTCGGCCTGTCCCGGCAGCTGGAGACCAACTTCCTGGACGACTCCGGCCAGGACACCCTGAGTATCACCCAGGAGCTGCCGGCGGGCACCGGCCTGGCCGGCACCGACGAGGCGGCCCGCCGGGTCGAGGCGGTGCTGGAGCGCACCGAGGGCGTCGAGACGTACACGGTCACCGCCGGCAGCGGGGACAACCCGTGGGCGGGCGGCGGCGGCAACAACGTCGCCACCTGGTCGCTGTCGCTCGGCGACGACACGGACGCCAAGGAGGTGCGCGGCGTCCTGCGCCGGGAGCTCGACGCCCTCGGCGAGGGGGCGGGCGAGTTCAGCTTCGGCGCCGGGCAGGGCGCGGCCGCCAACCAGATCGAGGTAATCGTCCAGGCCGGCGACCCGGAGACGTTGTCCCGGGCCGCCGCGGAGGCCGAGGCGGCGATGACCGGGATCTCCGGCGTGGAGGACGTGTCCACCAGTCTGGCCGACCGGGTGGAGCGGGTGGACGTGACCGTCGACCGGGTCGCCGCCGGCCGGGTCGGGCTCACCGAGGCGGCCGTCGGCCAGCTGGTGGCGCAGGCGTTCCGCGGCGCTCCGCTCGGCCAGGTGACGCTCGACGGCGGCCAGCGGGACGTGGTGCTGCGGCCGGCCGCCGTGCCGCCGACGACGGTGGAGCAGCTGCGCGCGCTGCCCGTGGGCCCGGTGAAGCTGGACGACATCGCCGACGTCACCGAGGCGGAGGGCCCGCAGCAGGTGACCAGGATCGGCGGCGAGCGCAGCGTCTCGGTGACCGGCACGGCCACCGGCTCCAACCTCGGCGCGACCAGCCAGGAGCTGCAGCGCCGGCTGGACGGCATCGACGTGCCGGGGGCGACGTTCACCGTCGGCGGCGTCAGCGCCGACCAGGAGGAGGCCTTCGCCGACCTCGGGCTGGCGGTGCTGGCGGCGATCGCGATCGTCTTCCTGATCATGGTGGCGACGTTCCGCAGCCTCACCCAGGCGCTGATCCTGCTGATCTCCATCCCGTTCGCCGCCACCGGCGCGATCGGGCTGCTGCTGGCCACCGGGACCCCGCTCGGCGTGCCGGCGCTGATCGGCGTGCTCATGCTGGTCGGCATCGTGGTGACCAACGCGATCGTGCTGCTGGACCTGATCAACCAGTACCGGGCCCAGGGTCTCGGGGTGCGCGAGGCGGTGGTCGAGGGCGGCCGGCGCCGGCTGCGGCCGATCCTGATGACCGCGGTGGCCACCATCTTCGCGCTGCTGCCGATGGCGTTCGGGCTCACCGGGGAGGGCGGCTTCATCTCCAAGCCGCTGGCGGTCGTGGTGATCGGCGGTCTGCTCAGCTCCACGCTGCTGACCCTGATCCTGGTGCCGACGCTCTACGCGATGGTGGAGCACACCAAGGAGTCGCTCCGGGCCCGGCGCCGGCGGCGTCGCGCCGGCGGGTCGGGTCCGGCGGAGCCGGCCGAGCCGGTCACCGGCGGGCAGCCCGCGGCGGAGCCGGTGCCGGTCCCCGCGGCCGCCCCGGCCGGTGACGGGGAGCCCGTCCAGCCGGCGCTCCGTCCCTCGGCCGCGCTGGTGGACGGCACCGACCAGTTCGAGGTGCTGCGGCTGCCGAAGAGCCGCAGGTCGCCGCTGCCGCCGACCGAGTAGGCCGGCACGTCCGCGAACGCCCCCGACGGTCCGCCCGTCGGGGGCGTTCGCTGTCCGCGCGACGACGGTTCGCAGCGGGCCGGCCGGGTAGGGTCCGGTCGTGGCGTCCACCCTCTCGGTCCTCACCCGGAACCGGAACTTCCGCAACCTCTTCCTGGCCGAGCTGGTGGTCTTCGGCGCCGACTGGTTCGTCATGGTGCCGCTGCTCGTGCTCCTGCCGAAGTTGACCGGCAGCGGGGTGTGGGGCGCGCTGGTGCTCGCGGTGGACACCGGGATCGTGGCGCTGCTGCTGCCGTACACCGGCACGGTGGCCGACCGGTTCGACCGCCGGAAGATCATGGTCGCGGCGAACGTCGCCGCCCTGCTCGGCGTGCTGCTGCTGCTCGGCGTCCGGAGCGCCGGCACCGCCTGGCTGGCCATGCTGGGCATCGGGGTGGTCGCGGTGGCCAAGGCGTTCTACTCCCCGGCGGCCCAGGCCGCCCTGCCCAACGTCCTCGAACCCGACGAGCTGGCCGCCGGCAACGCGGTCGCCGGCTCGGCCTGGGGCACGATGACCATCGTCGGCGCCTCGCTCGGCGGGGTGCTGAGCGGCGAGGTCGGGCCGTACGCCTGCTTCTGGGTCGCCGCGGTCGGCCTGGTGCTCGCGGCCGGCCTGGCCGCGTTCATCCGCCGGCCGTTGCAGGCGCCCCGGGAGAGCGGGTCGCCGACGCCGCAGACCTGGGCGGCGGTCGGCGAGGCGCTGCGCTACATCGGGCACCGGCCGCGGGTGCTGGCGCTGGTGACGGTGAAGTCGGCGGTGGGCCTGGGCAACGGCGTGCTGACGATCTTCCCGCTGCTGGCCGCGGTGTACGGGGCCGGCCCGGCGGGCGCCGGCCTGCTCTTCGCGGTACGCGGGGCGGGCGCGCTGGTCGGGCCGATCCTGATGCGCCGGGTGCTGACCAACCGGTCCTGGCTGCTGCCGGGGCTGGCCCTGTCGATGTCGCTGTACGGGCTGGCCTACCTGGGCACCTCGGTGGTCGACTGGTTCCCGCTGGTACTGGCCTTGGTCTTCGTCGCCCATTTCGCTGGCGGCAGCAACTGGGTGATGTCGAACTTCGCCCTGCAGGGCGAGGTGCCGGACCGGCTGCGCGGGCGGGTCTTCGCCACCGACATGATGCTGGCGACCCTGGCCATCTCGGTCAGCCAGCTGGTGGTGGCGGCCGTGGTGGACACCGTGGACGAGCGAGTGGTGCTGGCCGGCTGCGGCCTGGTCACGCTGGTCTACGCGGTGGGCTGGCGGATCGCCACCCGCCGGCTCTCGCTCTCCGACCCGGCCGCCGAGCCGGACCCGACCGCCGTGCGCCAGGGCTAGGCCGGTTTCCCAGGGTCCGGACGGTCATCCGTCCTGTCGGTGCCGGGCCATAGCATGAGCCCGTGCCGACGACATTCACCCCCGGGCCGGTCCGGGTCCGGGTTCCCGCCACCAGCGCCAACCTGGGGCCGGGGTTCGACGCGCTCGGGTTGGCCCTGGCCCTCTACGACGACGTGGCGGCCGAGGTCACCTCGGGGGGCGTGACGGTGAGCGTGGCCGGGCAGGGCGCCGGGGAGTTGCCGGCCGACGACCGGCACCTGGTGGTCCGCGCCATGCGGGCCGCCTTCGACGCCCTCGGCGGGCAGCCGCCGGGGCTGGCGGTCGAGTGCGTCAACCGCATCCCGCAGGCCCGCGGCCTCGGGTCCTCCTCGGCGGCGATCGTGGCCGGCGTGCTGCTGGCCCGGGCGTTGGTGGCCGACGGTGAGCAGCGGCTCGACGACGCCGGCGTGCTGCGGCTGGCGGCCGAGATCGAGGGCCACCCCGACAATGTGGCCCCCTGCCTGCTCGGCGGTTTCACCCTGGCGTGGACGGAGCCGTCCGGCGCCCGTGCGGTGTCGCTGCCGGTCGCCGAGGAGGTGCACCCCACCGTCTTCGTGCCCGCGGAGCGGGGCCTGACCGCCACCGCGCGGGCGGCGTTGCCGGCGACCGTGCCGCACCGCGACGCCGCGTTCAACGCCGGCCGGGCCGCCCTGCTGGTGCACGCGCTCAGCACCGATCCCACGCTGCTGCTGCCGGCCACCGTCGACCGGCTGCACCAGGAATACCGCGCGCCCGGCATGCCCGGCACGGCCGCCCTGGTGAACGCGCTGCGTGCGGCGGGTGTGGCGGCTGTGGTCAGTGGGGCGGGGCCGACTGTTCTGGCGCTGACCGAGCCGCCGGAGGGCTTCGCAGCGGGAACAGGATGGCAGGTTCAGCGGTTGATGACAGACGTGCGCGGCGCACAGGCCGCTCGGGGTAGACTTGGACACGCGGAGCGGGACCCTGTTGCCGCAGGTCGGAAGAGTTGATTACGCTCTAGACTTAGCACAGCCGCGAAGCATGCGATCTCCTGCGGGTCGGCGCACCCCCGAAGCTTTCGGCGGTAAGCCCGTCACCCCTGCCTAGGCCACGCCGCACCGCAGTCTCCACAGGTCGCCGCAGACGGCGAGACCTGCTCACCGATGCTGGTGAGTCGGGAAACCGACCGGCTGCTGTGTCACAGACTCCCGCGACGCGTCATGCGAGGCGGGTGCACCGAGGCCGCCCGGCCACCTTGTTTTTCGACTCCGGGCAGTCCCGGCCTATCGAGGGAAGGAATCCATTGAGCGACACCACCGACGTGACGTCGGATGTTTCCAACGTCGCTGGCGATGCCACCACCGCCGCTCCCGCCCGTCGTCGGCGCAGCGGCACCGGTCTGTCGGCGATGCTGCTGCCAGAGCTGCAGAGCCTGGCCGCGTCGCTCGGCATCTCCGGTACGGCTCGCATGCGTAAGGGCGAGCTGATCAGCGCGATCTCCGAGCGGCAGGGCGGCGCCGCCGCCGGCACCCCTCGACCGCGGGCCGAGGTCGCTGCCGCGGCCGCTCCCGCCCGCGAAGAGGTCCACGCCGAGGTCCGGGACACCGGCGAGCGGCCGGAGGCCGAGCGGCGCGCCGCCGAGCAGACCCCCGCGGAGCCGGCGGCCGCCGAGCCCGAGGGCCGGAGCCGGTCCCGGCGCAGCCGGGCCGCCGCCGAGGCGCGGGCCGAGGAGGCCACCGCCGAGACCGGTGAGCGGGCCGAGCGCGGCGAGGGCCGGGGCGGTCGCGACCGCGGCGAGCGCGCCGAGCGTGGCGGTGACCGTGCCGAGCGCGGCGAGCGTGCCGAGCGCGGCGGTGACCGTGCCGAGCGGGGCGAGCGGGGCGAGCGTGCCGAGCGCGGTGAGCGTGCCGAGCGCGGCGACCGCAACGAGCGGGGCGAGCGTGCCGAGCGGGGTGACCGCAACGAGCGCGGCGAGCGTGCCGAGCGCGGCGAGCGCAACGACCGGGGCGACCGGGGCCAGCGCGTCGAGCGCGACACCGACTCCGACGACGACGGCGAGGGCGGCGGCCGGCGTGGCCGGCGCAGCCGGTTCCGCGACCGTCGCCGGGGCCGTGGTGAGCGCGCCGAGGGCGGCGGCGAGGGCGGGCGCGAGCCGCAGGTCAGCGAGGACGACGTGCTCGTCCCGGTGGCCGGCATCATCGACGTGCTCGACAACTACGCCTTCGTGCGGACCACCGGCTACCTGGCCGGCCCGAACGACGTCTACGTCTCGATGTCCCAGATCAAGAAGTACGGTCTGCGGCGCGGTGACGCGATCACCGGTGCCGTGCGCGCGGCCCGGGACGGCGAGCAGCGGCGGGACAAGTACAACCCGCTGGTCCGGCTGGACACCATCAACGGGATGGAGCCCGACGAGGCCAAGCGCCGGCCGGAGTTCTACAAGCTGACCCCGCTGTACCCGCAGGATCGGCTGCGGCTGGAGACCGAGCCGCACATCCTCACCACGCGGGTGATCGACCTGGTCATGCCGATCGGCAAGGGCCAGCGGGCGCTCATCGTCTCGCCGCCGAAGGCCGGTAAGACGATGGTGCTGCAGGCGATCGCGAACGCGATCACCCACAACAACCCGGAGTGCCACCTGATGGTGGTGCTGGTCGACGAGCGGCCCGAAGAGGTCACCGACATGCAGCGGTCGGTGAAGGGCGAGGTCATCGCGGCGACGTTCGACCGTCCGCCGCAGGACCACACCACCGTGGCGGAGCTGGCGATCGAGCGGGCGAAGCGGCTGGTCGAGCTGGGCCACGACGTGGTCGTGCTGCTCGACTCGGTGACCCGGCTGGGTCGGTCGTACAACCTGGCGGCGCCGGCCAGCGGCCGGATCATGTCGGGTGGTATCGACTCCACCGCGCTCTACCCGCCGAAGCGCTTCCTCGGTGCGGCCCGCAACATCGAGAACGGCGGCTCGCTGACCATCCTCGCCACCGCGCTGGTGGAGACCGGGTCCATGGCGGACACGGTCATCTTCGAGGAGTTCAAGGGCACCGGTAACGCGGAGCTGAAGCTGGACCGGAAGATCGCCGACAAGCGGACCTTCCCGGCCATCGACATCCACCCGTCCGGTACGCGCAAGGAGGAGATCCTGCTCGCGCCGGAGGAGCTGGCCATCGTCCACAAGCTCCGCAAGGTGCTGCACTCGCTGGACTCGCAGGCGGCCCTGGACCTGCTGCTCGACAAGCTCAAGCAGACCCGGACCAACATCGAGTTCCTGATGCAGATCGCCAAGTCGACGCCGGGGGAGTGAACCTCCCCGGTTGACTGATGAAGGGGCACGGCCGTCCGGCCGTGCCCCTTCGTCGTGCCGTCGACGCGCCCGAGCCGGTGCGGCGGTGATGACGGCCGGAGCGGCCTTTGCTCTGCTTCAACCCACGCAGCGAAAGTCGGTGCCAACCGCTGCGTGGGTTGAAGCAGAGCAAAGGGGGTCCAACAGGCGTCGCCGTAGGCGGCGACGCGTGCGATCAGACGGCGGACCGCGAAGTTTTCCTTCGCTTCAGCCGGTAGGTATTGAAACTTCTATTCACGGTCCGGTTGACTGTCGTCCATGCGTACCCGCAGACGATCCGCCCGGCTCGCCGGCGTCCTGCTGTTGACGCCGCTGATCACCATGGCCGGCCCCGTGCCGGCGATTGCCGGGGCGCCGGCCGCCCCGGCCACCGACCACTTCGCCACCGCTGCCGAGGACGCGCCCCGCGCCTCCTCCCACCCTTCGAACTTCGTGACGCTGGCCGGCGACCCGGCCGCGAGCACGGCGGCCGCCGCGGCGCCGACCGGCGTCGAGCCGGCCGGCGGCCTGGAGACCGCGAAGACCACCCGCCCGGTCGCGCCGGGCCTGGAACTCACCTCCTTCGACCGGTACGACGCGGACGGCTGGCTGCGCGCCGACGCTCTCACCGCCGACCTGGCCGGTGGCGTCACCGTCGACTACGTCAACTCCGGCGTGGTCAGTCGCGCCGAGCCGCTGCGCGGGGCGGTGGACGCCTCCCGCGCGGTCGCCGCGGTCAACGGGGACTTCTTCGACATCAACAACTCCGGTGCCGCCCAGGGCGTCGGCATCCAGGGCGGCAAGCTGGTCCAGTCCGCGGTCAGCGGGCACCGCAACGCCGTGGCGATCACCAGCGAGGGGCTGGGCCGGGTGATCGAGGTGAACTTCGACGGCACCGCCACGCTACCCACCGGACCGGTGACGCTGACCCAGTTCAACAACATGGTCCAGACCAACGGCGTCGGCGTGTTCACCGCGCTCTGGGGGTCGTACACCCGGGAGCGCGCGGTCGCCGGAGCCGCTCGGGTCACCGAGGTCGCGGTGGTCGACGGCCGGGTGGCGAGCGTCAGCACGACCGCCGGCAGCGGGCCGATCCCGGCCGGCACCAGCGTGCTGCTCGGCCGCGAGGCCGGCGCCGACGCGCTCGCCGGGCTGCGCCCCGGCGACCCGGTGGACGTCGCCTACCAGCCGAAGCCCGCCGACGGCAGCACCCTGCACGCGGCGGTCGGCGGCGGCAACGTGCTGGTCCGCGACGGCGTGGTGCAGAGCATCGCGGACGCGTCGCTGGCGCCGCGGACCGCAGTCGGTTTCTCCGCCGACGGCCGCCGCATGATCATGCTCACCGTGGACGGCCGGCAGGTCGACAGCCGCGGCGTCACGCAGACCGAGATGGGCCGGATGATGGCCGAACTCGGCGCGCACCACGCGCTGAACCTCGACGGCGGCGGCTCGTCCACCCTGCTCGCCCGGGAGCCCGGCGCGGCCGCCGTGCAGGTCGAGAACAGCCCCTCGGACGGCGCCGAGCGCGCCGTGCCCAACGGCCTCGCCCTCTACGCGCCGCAGGGCAGTGGCCGGCTCACCGGCTACTGGCTGGAGACCGCCAGCGACCCGACCAGCGCGCCGGGCGTCTCCCCGGTGCGCGGCGGCCGCCCCGACCGGGTCTTCCCCGGCCTCACCCGGCGGCTCACCGCCGCCGGTCACGACGAGACGTACGGCCCGGCGGCCGGCGCGCCGAAGTGGCGGGCCAATCCGGCGGTGCACGGCATCGTCGACACCGACGGCCGCTTCCGGGCCGGCCTGCCCGGACGCACCACGGTCACCGCCTGGCGCGACGAGGCCAGCGGCACCCTCGACCTGACTGTGCTCGGGCCGCTGGCCCGGCTCGACTCAACCGTGGAGCGGGTCGGGCTGACCGGCTCGGGTGGCACCGCGCTGTTCGGGGTGGTCGGCTACGACGCCGAAGGCAACACCGCCCCGATCGAGCCCGCCGACCTGCGCCTCGAGTACGACCGCGAGCTGCTGAAGATCACCCCGACCGCGGACGGCAACCTCTCCGTCGCCGCGCTGCGTGACACCGGCTCCGCCCTGGTCACCGTCCACGTCGGCCGGAGCAGCACGGTCGTGCCGGTCACCGTCGGGCTGACCGACGTGCCGGTGGCCACCTTCGACGACGCGGCGTCCTGGCGGTTCAGCCAGGCCCGGGCCAGCGGCGCCGTCGCCCCGGCGCCCGGCCACACCGGCACCGGCCTGCGGATGACGTACGACTTCAGCCAGTCCACCGGCACCCGGGCCGCGTACGCGGACCCGCCGGCCTGGATCCCGGTGGCCGGCCAGCCGCAGGCGTTCGGCATGTGGATCCACGGCAACGGCACCGGCGAGTGGCCGAGCCTGCACCTGCACGACGCGCAGGACACCCAGCACGTGCTGCGCGGCCCGTACATCACCTGGACCGGCTGGCGGTACGTCGAGTTCACCGTGCCGGCCGGGGTGCAGTACCCGGTGCGGATCCGCCGGTTCTACGTGGCGGAGACGAACGCCGCCGCGCAGTACAAGAGCGAGGTCGTCATCGACGACATGGTGGCCAAGGTGCCGCCGACGGTCGACGTGCCGGCCGAGGCGCCGCGTACCGACCGGGTGGTGCTGCGCGACGGCACCGTGGACGGCGCGCCGTGGCGGTTCGCGGTGATGTCCGACGCGCAGTTCGTGGCCGCCGACCCGGACAGCGACCTGGTCGCCCAGGCCCGCCGTACGCTGCGCGAGGTCAAGGCGGCCCGGCCGGACTTCCTGGTGATCAACGGCGACTTCGTGGACACCGCCTACCCGGCGGACTTCGCGCTGGCGAAGCGGGTGCTGGACGAGGAGCTCGGCGGGGAACTGCCGTACTACTACGTGCCGGGCAACCACGAGATCATGGGCGCCCCGATCAGCAACTTCCGGGCCGTCTTCGGCGACACCGAGCGGGCCTTCGACCACAAGGGCACCCGGTTCGTCACGTTGAACTCGTCGACCGGGTCGCTGCGGGGCGGTGGCTTCGACCAGGTGCGGATGCTGCGCGAGGCGCTGGACTCGGCCGCCGGCGACCCGGCCGTCGGCTCGGTGGTCGTGCTGCACCACCACCCGCCGCGCGACCCGAGCCCGGCCAAGGCCAGCCAGCTCGGCGACCGGAAGGAGGCGGCGCTGCTGGAGCAGTGGCTGGCCGACTTCCAGCACCGCACCGGCAAGGGGGCGCTCTTCGTCGGCGGGCACGTCGGCACCTTCCACGCCGACCGGGTCGACGGGGTGCCGTACGTGATCAACGGCAACTCGGGGAAGAACCCGTCCACCCCGGCCGACCAGGGCGGGTTCACCGGCTGGACGGAGTTCGGGGTGGACCCGGTGAGCCTGGAGGAGGCGGACCGGGCCCGCCGTGACCCGCTCGCCGAGGGGCCGCGCTGGGTGGCCGCCGAGACGCACGCGCACGTCGACCAGCTCGCGCTGGCGGCGCCGGCGAGCGTCGCGGTCGGCACCCCGGCGACCGTCACCGCCACGCTCGCCCAGCCCGGCGGGCGTACGGTGCCGGTGGCCGCGCCGGTGAGCGCGGACTGGTCCGCCTCGCCGAACCTGCACGTCGGCTCGGCCGCCGGGCTGAGGCCCTGGCACGTGGCCCGCTTCGACCCGGCCACCGGGCGGCTCACCGCGCTGCGCCCGGGCCAGGTCATCCTTTCCGTCGAGGTCAACGGCGAACGGGCCCGGGCGAGCATCGCCCTGACCGCGGCGACGGCGGCGGAGGCGCCCGCCGCCTGACCGCGCCGGTGGGCTCCCCGCGGACCGCGGGGAGCCCACCGGGTCAGAAGTCGCCCTCGGCCACCTGGAAGACGGTCAGGCCGAGGGCGCGCCACATCCGCACCACCTGCTGGCGGTCGTCGAAGACGCCGACCACCCGGTAGCGGTCCTTGACCTCGCGTTCGTAGATCTCCCGCTTGACGACCGAGTCCTTCCGCGAGTCGCCGACGGCCCGCAGGTGCAGGTCCAGGTACGGCACCCGGACGTGCCGGTCCAGCCAGGCCTCGGTGTCGGCCCGGGCCGAGGCGTCCCGGCCGGAGCAGAAGACCACCCCGTAGCCGGCGGCGTGCATGGCCCGCACCGCCGCGATCACCGCCGGGTTCGGTTCGTCCTCGCCCACCCGGGTCATGTCGTACGGGCTGCGCGAGACGTTCTGCGCCACCGTGCCGTCGATGTCCACCAGCACGATCTCCGGCGCTTCGAGCGACGGCTCGTGCACCCGGGCCGGTCGTCCGGTACGGGCCTGCGGCACCGGCAGCGGCAGGGTGCGCCCCGCCAGGTAGCGCTCGTGCAGCCGGCGGATCCACTCCTCGCCGACCCGGTCCGCCTCCGGCCGGGCCGCGTCCCGGCGCAGGCACTCGTCCAGCGGCACGTCGGTGAAGTCGTGCACCTCGAACTCGGCCCCGAACCGGGCGGCCAGGTCGGCCAGCTCCCGCAGCGTGCGGGAGCGCAGGTTGGTGTCGTCCACGCAGACGTCGGCCCGGGCCCGCAGCAGCGCCTCCACCTGGGCCCGCTGCACGACGGTGACCTGCGCCTCGGCCCACTGGGTGAAGAGCCGCTCGCCGTGCAGCATCCGGCGCAGGTCGTCCCGGTTCACCCGGACCACGGAGGGTTGCAGGGTGCGGGCGAAGGTGGTCTTGCCGGAGGCGGGCAGTCCCCGGGTCGCGATCAGGCGGGCCATCACTCACTCCGTGTCTGCTCGAACGGGCGGTCCGGGAGCGCACGCCGGCCCGGCTGCCGGCCGTGCGCGCCCGCGCGGCCACCGGACGTTGCGTACCCCGGGCGGGGCACGGGCGCGGCCGGCGGCGTGTGGGTGAATGCCCCGGCAGGCGGCGGGAATGCGGACGGGGAGGCGTGCGTTGTCGATGCCGGACCCGCTGTGCGGCCCGATTGCCGGGTCGGCGTACGCCCATGGCACACTGGTCAATCGGCCACCGGTTCCGGTTCACGCCCGAGCCCGTCGCAGGGTGCGGCGGGCGGCGACGGCGACCCGGCGACCACCGACGAGAGGACCGAGGCGACATGAAGCCCAACATCCACCCGGAGTACGTGACCACCGACGTCACCTGCTCCTGCGGCAACACCTTCACGACCCGCAGCACCGCCAAGGGCGGCTCGATCCACGTCGAGACCTGCAGCGCCTGCCACCCGTTCTACACCGGCAAGCAGCGCGTGCTCGACACCGCCGGTCGGGTCGCGAAGTTCCAGCAGAAGTACGCCAAGGTTCAGGCCAAGAAGGGCAAGTAACTTCTCGTTCGGCGCCCGCGTCCGGTTTCGTGCCGGACGCGGGCGTCGTCCGTATGTCCCCCGGTCCGCCGTGTCGAAGGAGCAACCCCAGCATGAGCAGCGAGCGTCTGGCCGCCCTCCTCGACGAGTACGCCGAGCTGGAGAAGCGGCTGGCCGACCCGGCCATCCACGCCGACCAGGGCACCGCCCGCCGGGTCGGTCGGCGCTACGCCGAACTGGTGCCGCTGCACAAGGCCGCCGGCGAGCTGGAGCAGGCCCGGGCCGACCTGGCCGCCGCCCGCGAGCTGGCCGCCGAGGATCCCGCCTTCGCGACCGAGGCCGAGTCCATCGCGGCGTCCCTGCCGGCGCTGGAGGAGCGCCTCGCCGAGCTGCTGATCCCGCGTGACCCGCACGACGCCAAGGACGTGATCGTCGAGATCAAGGCCGGCGAGGGCGGCGAGGAGTCCGCGCTCTTCGCCGGTGACCTGCTGCGGATGTACACCCGGTACGCCGAGCGGCGCGGCTGGCTGACCGAGGTGATCGACGCCCAGGACTCCGACCTCGGCGGGGTGAAGGACGTCTCGCTGGCGATCAAGACCAAGGGCGTGCCCGAGGGCGGCAACGGGGTCTGGTCGCGGCTGAAGTGGGAGGGCGGCGTGCACCGGGTGCAGCGCGTCCCGGTCACCGAGTCGCAGGGCCGGATCCACACCAGCGCGGCCGGCGTGCTGGTGCTGCCGGAGGCCGAGGACGTCGACGTCACCATCGACCCGAACGAGCTGCGGATCGACGTGTTCCGCTCGTCCGGCCCGGGCGGGCAGTCGGTGAACACCACCGACTCGGCGGTGCGGATCACCCACCTGCCGAGCGGGATCGTGGTCTCCTGCCAGAACGAGAAGTCCCAGCTGCAGAACCGCGAGCAGGCGATGCGGATCCTGCGCGCCCGGCTGCTGGCGGCGGCCCAGGAGCAGGCCGACGCGGCCGCCTCGGACGCCCGCAAGGCCCAGGTGCGCACCGTGGACCGCTCGGAGCGGATCCGCACCTACAACTTCCCGCAGAACCGGATCACCGACCACCGGATCGGCTACACCGCGTACAACCTCGACCTGGCCCTCGCCGGCGACCTGGACGGCGTGCTGGACGCCCTGACCGAGGCGGACCGCGCCGCCCGCCTGGCCGGCGACACCGAACTCACCCGCCGCTGACCGCTCCCGCCCGCCCGGCTCAGGAGGCGCGGGGGCGGGTCTTGGCCCGGAGCATCTCCCGGTCGGCGAGCTCGAAGGCGGTGCTCAGCGCGTCGCGCAGCCCGGCGCCCGAGCCGGAGACCTCGGCGAACCCGATGCTCACCCCGACCGGGGTGCCCGGCACCAGCGACTCCCAGTCCTCGGTGCGCACGGCGGCCTCGATCCGGCGGGCCACCTCGGCGGCCTCGGTCATCCCGGTGCCGGGCAGCACCACCACGAACTCGTCGCCGCCGTAGCGCGCCACGAAGTCGCCCCGGCGCATCACCCGGTTGATCACCCCGGCGACGCGTTGCAGCACCAGGTCGCCGGAGTGGTGCCCGTGCCGGGTGTTGACGGCCTTGAAGCCGTCCAGGTCGCAGACCCCGATCACCACCTGCTCGCCGCGGGCGACCACGGCCGCGATGTAGCGCTCCAGGCGGCGACGGTTGGGCAGCCCGGTCAGCGGGTCGGTCAGCGCCTCGCCCTCGTAGCGAGCCGCCTCGCGGCGCATCTCCTCGTGGTCGATCCGGGCGGCGATGCCGTCGATGTAGACGTCCCGGAGCCGGTCGTTGCGCTGTGCGGCGAGCCGGAACGCCAGCCGGTCGGCCCGGTGCGCCGCCGCGTGGTCGCCGGCCCGGGACAGGGCGATGCTGCGCAGCCGGGCCGGCTCGGCCGCGCCGAGCGTCTCGCTGGAGACCCGGACCGTCTCCAGCCGGCTGACCGCCTCGATCGGCCGCCCTTCGGCGATGGCCAGGCAGACCTGGCCGAGCTCGCGCATGTCGCGGGCGCGGGCGCTGTCCCCGCCGTGGCCGAGCAGCCGGGCCGGCGCGGCGTCGCCGCCCACCTCCAGCCGGTCGCCCAGCGACGCCTGCCGGGCGGCGGCGTAGCCGTACGCGGCGAGGCTGCTCGGGCGCAGCCGCCCGGCCCGCCCGCTGCGGACGAACCGGCCGAGGTCGGCGGCGACGTCGCGGAGCACCCGCAGGCAACCGTCGCTGTCACCGTTGTGGTCCAGCGCCACCGCGTTGCGCAGCCGGATGCCCGGCGCGGCGAAGGTCTCCTCGGGGATCCCGGCACCCTGCCCGAGCTGCCGGGCCCGCTCGATGGCGCCGAGGGCGTAGCCGTGGAAGCTGAGATAGGAGTAGGCCATCGCCAGGTCGTGCCAGCCCCAGGCGGTGTCCCGGTCGGGATCCTCCACCGCGCCCAGCGCCCGGGCGGCCTTGACCAGGTGGGTGACGCAGCGGTCCAGCGCGCCCTGGTGGTGGGCGGCGAGCGCGGCCAGCGCGTTCAGATGCCCGTGCAGGTAGGGCTCGGCGAGGTCGCGGACGGCACCGGAGGCCTCCTCGATGGCCCGGGTGAACTCCGCGGTGCGACCGAGATTGATCAGCGCGGAGAGCCGCTGCACGAGCGCGTCGGCGCGGGCGTACGGGTCGCTGGTGGTGCGGATGACCCTGTCGACCACGGTGTACGCCTCGGCGGACCGGCTCGCCTCCTGCAACGCCCGGGACTGCCTCAGGGCGTCAACCTGGTCTGTGACCCGGTCGAGCCAGCCCACCCGCGACCTCCTGTCGGTGTGCGCCCGCACGCACCCGCTCGTGATGTGAACCGCGACGCTTCATGATTATGTCGTGACCACCGTGCCGCAACACCCGTCCGAAGGGACGAACCGGGAGCGTCCGTCCGTGGCGGTGGCCCGGGCGGCCCGCGTCCTGACCGACGCCGGCGTCGAGGCTGCCCGGGCCGAGGCCGAGCTGCTGGCCGCGTACGTGCTGGACGTGCCGCGCGGCCGGCTGGCCCTGGCGGACGGATTCACCCCGGCCGAGCGGGAGCGGTACTCCGCGCTGGTCGCCCGCCGGGCGGACCGGGAGCCGTTGCAGCACCTCACCGGCCGGGCCGCCTTCCGGCACCTGGAGCTGGCCGTCGGCCCGGGAGTGTTCGTGCCCCGCCCGGAGACCGAGCTGCTCGCCGGCTGGGGCGTCGAGCAGGGCGGACGGATGACCGACCCGCTGGTGGTGGACCTGTGCAGCGGCTCCGGCGCGATCGCGCTGTCGGTCGCCCAGGAGCTGCCGTCGGCCCGGGTGCTGGCGGTGGAGAGTTCGCCGGCGGCGCTGCCCTGGCTGCGCCGCAACGCCGCCGAGCGGGCCTCGGCGGGGGACCGGCCGATCGAGGTGGTCGAGGCGGACGTCACCGCGCCGGACCTGCTGGCCGAACTGGCCGGCCGGGTGGACGTGCTGCTCTGCAACCCGCCGTACGTGCCGGCGGCGGTGGCCGTGCCGCCCGAGGTGGCCCGGCACGATCCGGCGACCGCGGTCTTCGGCGGGCCGGACGGGCTGGCGGTGATCCGCCCGGTGGTGGCCCGGGCGGCGGTGCTGCTGCGGCCCGGCGGGGCGCTCGGCGTCGAGCACGATGACACGCACGGCCGGGTGGTGCCGGAACTGCTCGCCGCCGACGGCCGGTACGCCGCCGTAGCCGACCATCCGGACCTGACCGGCCGGCCCCGGTTCGCCACCGCGTCCCGCCGGGCGGACGGTCAGCACCGGTTCACCGGCGCGGCGTGGCAGACTGGCTCCTCGTGATGCTCTACGACTGCCGGTCGCCCGCCGACCGGGACCGCGGCATCGCTGCGGCCATCGAGGCGGTCAAGAACGGCGAACTGGTTGTCCTGCCGACGGACACGGTCTATGGGATCGGCGCGGACGCGTTCACCCCGTACGCGGTCAAGGCGCTGCTCGACGCCAAGGGCCGGGGCCGGCAGATGCCGCCCCCGGTGCTGATCGGCTCCCGGCAGACCCTCGACGGGCTGGTCTTCTCGCTGCCCCGGGCGGCCCGGGACCTGGTCGAGGCGTTCTGGCCGGGTGCGCTGACCATCGTGGTCGAGCACTCGCCGAGCCTGCAGTGGGATCTCGGGGACAAGACCGGCACGGTGGCGGTGCGGATGCCGTTGCACCCGGTGGCCCTGGAGGTGCTGCGGGAGACCGGCCCGATGGCGGTCTCGTCGGCGAACAAGACCGGCCAGCCGGCCGCGGTAACCGCCGAGGAGGCGCGCGACCAGCTCGGCTACTCGGTGCGCGCGTACCTGGAGGCCGGGCCGTGCCCGGACCCGGTGCCGAGCACGATCGTGGACCTCACCGGCGAGGTGCCGCAGGTCCTGCGGCTGGGTGCCATCCCGCTGGAGAAGCTCCGCGACGTGGTGCCGGACATCGTCGAGAGCCAGGTGGCCTGAGTGCCCCCGTTCACCGTGCTGCACGTCTGCATGGGCAACATCTGCCGGTCGCCGATGGCCGAGCGGCTGCTCGCCCTCGCCGTTCGGGAGCGGCTGTCCCGGCGCGGGCTGGACCCGGCCGGCGCGGAGGACCTGCTGCACAGCCACAGCGCCGGCACCGGCGGCTGGCACGCGGGCGAGGAGATGAACCCGCCGGCGGCCCGCCAGGTGACCACCCGTGGCGGCAGCGTCGACGGGTTCGCCGCCCGCAAGCTCCGCTCGGACCACATCGACGCGGCCGACCTGGTCCTCACCGCCACCGCCGACCAGCAGGAGTACGTGGTGGCGCTGCGCCCGGACGCCGCCGCGCGCACCTTCGTGCTGGGGGAGTTCGGCCGGCTGCTGGCCGCGGTGGACGCCGCCGCGCTGCCGCCGGCCGAGGCCACCGGCGAGGCGGTGTACGCCCGCGGCGTGGCCCTGGTGGCGGCGGCCGACGCGGCCCGCCAGGGCACCACCGCGCTGCCCACGGACGACCTGGACGACCCGTGGGGCCGGGGCGACCAGTGCTTCAGCCGGGTCGCCGACGAGATCGAGGAGACCGTGCACCCGCTGGCGGCGGTGCTGGTGCCCTGAGCCGGCCGGTCGGAGGCCCCGTCGGCATCGCCCGGGCGGCTCCCGGCGTGTCCGGCGGCGCGCGCCGTGTCCGCCTCGCGAATTTCCTGCGGGTTTGCCGAAACCCGAGGGTGAAACGGGCGTTTCGGGTCATTCTGAACGGGTCCTAGCGCGATCCGGCTCCTGCGGGGAGAGCTGATGACCCGGGCCCATCTGCACCGACTGCTGACCGTCCTGACCGCCGGCGTGCTGGCCGGACTGGCGCTGGCGGCGGCGGCCCTGCCGGCCGCGCTGGTGTTCGGGATCGGGTTCTCGGCGCTCGCCGCGCCGTACGCGGAGCTGCCGAACACGCTGCGCACCCCGCCCACCGCCCAGCGGTCGAACCTGTACGCCAACGACGGCACCACCCTGATCACCTCCTTCTACCAGGAGGACCGGGTGGACGTGCCGCTGGCCGAGGTGGCCCCGGTGATGCGCCAGGCGATCGTCGCCGCCGAGGACGAACGGTTCCACGAGCACAGCGGGGTCGACCTGCGCGGCGTGGTCCGGGCCTTCACCGTCAACCAGGGGGCCGGCGAGACCCGGCAGGGCGCCTCCACGCTGACCATGCAGTACGTCCGGAACGTGCTGAGCAGCGATCCCCGGCTCAGCGAGGCGCAGCGCGCCGCGGCCACCGAGGTGTCCACCGCGCGCAAGATCCAGGAGATGCGGTACGCGCTGGCGCTGGAGCGGGAGCTGACCAAGGACGAGATCCTCGCCCGCTACCTGAACATCGCGTACTTCGGCGCGGGGGCGTACGGGGTGGCGGCCGCCAGCAAGCGCTACTTCTCCAAGGCGCCGGCCGACCTCACCCTCGGCGAGGCGGCCCTGCTGGCCGGACTGGTCCGCTCGCCGCACAGCGACGACCCGATCAACGGGGACGCGGACAGCGCGCTGCGTCGCCGGGCGTACGTGCTGGACCGGCTGGTGGAGTCGGGGCAGGTGCCGCCCGCCGAGGCCGCCCGGGCCGCGGCCGAGCCGCTGAAGCTGCGCCCCAGCGAGACGCCGAACGACTGCACGGCGGTGCCCGAGGGGCACAACGACTGGGGCTTCTTCTGCGACTGGTTCACCCGGTGGTGGAACGCCCAGCCGGCGTTCGGCGCGAGCGTGGACGAGCGGCAGCGCACCCTGCGCCGGGGCGGGTTCTCGATCGTCTCCTCGCTCGACCCGGCCGTGCAACGCGCCACCGTCGAGCAGGTGCGCCGGATCTACCGGGTGGACGACCGCCGGGCGATGCCGACCGCCGTCATGCAGCCGGGGACCGGCCGGGTCCTCGCCATGGCGGTGAACCGCACCTACAGCGTGGACGCCAACCCGTCCGGGCAGAAGAACCACCCGAACACGGTCAACCAGCTGGTCGCCGGCGGCGGATCGATCGAGGGCTACCAGGCCGGCTCGACCTTCAAGCTCTTCGCCATGCTGGCCGCCCTGGAGTCCGGGCTGCCGCTGCGGACCGAGTTCGACTCGCCGGACCGGTTCGTCACCCGCTACCCGGTCTCCGGCGAGGCGAGCTGCGACGGCTACTGGTGCCCGGAGAACTCCAGCTCGTCGGTGGCGGGCCGGCACGACATGTGGACCGCCTTCGGCGAGTCGGTGAACACCTACTTCGCCTGGCTGACCGAGCGGGTCGGCGCGGACCGGGTGGTGGAGATGGCCGAGCGGCTCGGCATCGTGCTGCGTGCCGAGGACGACGCCGGGCTCGCCCGCCACGGCGCCCGCAACTGGGGGCCGTTCACCCTCGGCGTGGCCGCGACCACCCCGCTCGACCTGGCCGGCGCGTACGCCACGGTGGCGGCCGAGGGGACCTGGTGCGCACCACTGCCGGTCACCTCGATCACCGACGCCGCCGGCCGCCCGATCGACGCGGCCCGGCCGGACTGCCGCCAGGTGCTCGACACCGACGTGGCCCGCGCGGCGGCGGACGCGGCCCGCTGCCCGGTCGGCGACCAGTCCATGTACAAGCGCTGCGACGGTGGCACCGCCAGCCGGCTGCGGGAGCGGGTGGGCCGGCCGGTGGCCGGCAAGACAGGCAGCTCCGAGCGGTACGCGACGGAGACCGTGGTGGCCTTCACCCCGCAGTTGGCGGTGGCCGCGATCGCCACCAACCCGGACGACCCCCGGGACGCGGTGGGCCGGGCGGTGCAGGACCGGATGGTGGTGGCGGTGGGCGAGCTGATCTCGTTCGCCCTGCGCGACCAGCCGGTGCGGGACTTCGTACCGCCGAGCGAGGTGACCGCCTTCCAGGTCACCGGGGCGCGGACCGGGAACTGACCGCACCGGTCAGCTGCTCGGCGCCCCGGGCGATGTTGCGGGCCATCCCGCCGAAGACCACCGCGTGGAACGGGGCCACCCCGCCCCAGTACGCGTGCCCGGCCAGGCCGTGCGGCAGGAACACGGCCCGCTGGTGGTAGCGGCTGTGCCCGTCGTCGGCCGGCAGCACCCGCATCTCCAGCCAGGCCCGGCCGGGCAGCCGCATCTCAGCGCGCAGCCGCAGCAGCTCGCCCGGGACGATCTCCTCCACCCGCCAGAAGTCCAGCGCCTCGCCGACCTGGAGCCGGTGCGGGTCGCGCCGGCCCCGGCGCAGCCCGACCCCGCCGACCAGCCGGTCCAGCCAGCCCCGGAGCGACCAGGCGAGCGGGAAGGAGTACCAGCCGTGCTCCCCGCCGACCCCCTCGATCACCCGCCAGAGCGCCTCCGGCGGCGCGGCCACCGCCCGTTCCCGCACGTCGGTGTACGTCGTGCCGCCGGACCACTTCGGGTCGCTGGGCAGCGGTTCGGCCGGCGCGTCCGGGCCGCTCGCGTTCGACCAGCGGGTCTCCACTGCGGCGTCGCGGACCTTGACCAGCGCCAGCTGCACCGCCCGGTCGAAGCCGGTCAGCCCCTCCGGCGGATCCGGGACGTACCGGGCGATGTCGTGCTCGCGCGCGACGGCCTCCTGCACCAGGCTCTCCACCAGCGGCCGGGCGATCGCGTTCGGCACCGGGGTGATCAGCCCGACCCAGAGCGAGGAGAGCGACGGGGTCAGCGGCCGGACCGGCAGGACGAGCCGCCGGGGCAGCCGGGCCACCCGGGCGTAGCGCTGCATCATGTCCTGGAAGGTGAGCACGTCCGGCCCGCCGATGTCGAAGGCCCGGTTGACCTCCGGCGGCAGGTCCGCGCAGCCGGCCAGGTAGCGCAGCACGTCGCGGACCGCGATCGGCTGGATCCGGTTGCGCACCCAGCGCGGGGTGACCATCACCGGCAGCCGCTCGGTCAGGTGGCGCAGCATCTCGAACGACGCCGACCCCGAGCCGATGATCACCGCGGCCCGCAGCACCGCGGTCGGCACCCCGCTGTCCAGCAGGATCCGCCCCACCTCGGCGCGGGAGCGCAGGTGCGCCGAGGGGACCGAGCGGTCGGCCGGCTCCGGGCCGCCCAGGTAGACGATCCGGCGTACCCCCGCGGCCCGGGCCGCCGTGGCGAAGTTCTCCGCGGCCTCCCGGTCGGCCGCCTCGAAACCGGCCTGGCCGAGCGAGTGCACCAGGTAGTACGCGACGTCCACGCCGGCGAACGCGGCCGGCAGCGTCTCCGGCTTGCGCAGGTCGCCCTCGGCGATCTCGACCCGGCTCGCCCACGGCACGTCCCGCAGCCGGCCGGCCTTGCGGGCCAGGCAGCGTACGGCGTGCCCGTCGGTCAGCAACCGGGGCGCGAGGCGCCCACCGATGTAACCCGTCGCTCCGGTGACCAGGCATCTCACGGCTTCCAGTCTGCGGCCCAATAGACTCTGGCGCTGTGGACACCGCGAGGAGCACCTTCTGGGGGCCGGATTTCGACCAGCTCCGGGCCACCGACCCGGAGATCGCCGGGGTGGTGCTCGGTGAGCTGGACCGGCTCCGTGCCGGCCTCCAGTTGATCGCCAGCGAGAACCTCACCTCGCCGGCCGTGCTGGCCGCGCTCGGCTCGACGCTCACCAACAAGTACGCCGAGGGCTACCCGGGCCGGCGCTACTACGGCGGCTGCGCCGAGGTGGACCGGGCCGAGGAGATCGGCATCGCCCGGGCCAAGGACCTCTTCGGCGCGGAGCACGCCAACCTCCAGCCGCACTCCGGGGCGAGCGCCAACCTGGCCGCGTACGCGGCGCTGGTGCAGCCGGGCGACACGGTGCTCGCCATGGACCTGCCGCACGGCGGGCACCTGACCCACGGCAGCCGGGTGAACTTCTCCGGCAAGTGGTTCGCCACCGTCGGGTACACCGTCCGGCGGGACACCGAGCTGATCGACTACGACGAGGTACGCGACCTCGCCCTGGCGCACCGGCCCAAGATGATCATCTGCGGGGCGACCGCCTACCCGCGGCTGATCGACTTCGCCCGGTTCCGCGAGATCGCCGACGAGGTCGGCGCGTACCTCATGGTGGACGCCGCGCACTTCATCGGCCTGGTCGCCGGCCGGGCCATCCCGTCCCCGGTGCCGTACGCCGACGTGGTCTGCTGCACCACGCACAAGGTGCTGCGCGGGCCGCGCGGCGGCATGATCCTGTGCCGGGAGTCGCTGGCCCAGCGGATCGACAAGGCGGTCTTCCCGTTCACCCAGGGCGGCCCGCTGATGCACGCCGTCGCGGCCAAGGCCGTCGCGCTGCGCGAGGCCGCGCAGCCCGGGTTCCAGGCGTACGCGGCCCAGGTGGTGGCCAACGCCCAGGCGCTGGCCGGCGGACTGGCCGCCGAGGACATGCGCCCGGTCTCCGGGGGCACCGACACCCACCTCGCCCTGATCGACCTGACCGAGGTGGGGGTGACCGGCGCGGACGCCGAGGCGCGCTGCGACGCGGCCGGCATCACGCTGAACAAGAACGCCATCCCGTACGACCCGCAGAAGCCGATGGTGGCCTCCGGCATCCGGGTCGGCACGCCCAGCGTCACCACCCAGGGCATGCGGGAGGGGGAGATGCGCCGGATCGCCGGGCTGATCGCGCGGGCGGTGCGCACCGACCCGGCCGCCCCGGGCGGGGCCGACGCGCTGGCCGGGATCGCGTCCGAGGTGACCGAGCTGGTCACCGCCTTCCCGGCGTACCCCCGTGGCTGAGCCCGGGGTGCGGGAGCCGGCGCCGACCGCGCCGGCCGACCGGCGGTGGCGGTTGCGCCACCTGCCGGTGCTGCTGGCCGCGAGTGCCGCGCTGGCCGCGCTGGCCGCGCTGGTCGGCGCGGTCACCGGCGGCACCCCGGCGGCGCTCGGCGCGGCGGCCGGGGTGGGCGTCACGGTGGCCAGCTACACGCTGACCACCGTGGTGCTGGCCTGGGCCGACTCGGTGAACCCGCAGCTCGTGCTCCCCTTCGGACTCGGTCTCTACGCGGCCAAGTTCACCCTCCTGGGGGTGGTGATGGTGGCCGTGGCGTCCACCGGCTGGCCCGGCCTGATCCCGCTCTGCCTGGGCATCGCCGCCGCGGTGGTGGTCTGGACCGGCGTGCACATCTGGTGGCTCACCGCCGTGCACGTACGCGGGGCGCGCTGACCGCGGGAATCCCACACCTCGGGCGGCGCGGAAATGTGTCCGCCATCGGTCATTTTCAGGCCGCTCGAAGGGGAGTAGCGTGCCCACAGATGCGCCTGCCCGCCCAAGGCCCACACAACCACGGTTGTGCGGGGGGTGAGGCACAGCCTCGTCTTCCCGACTGATATCGTTCGCCCCGTCATGGCTGGTGACCAAACCCCCCGACCCAGCGGCGACCGGGACGATGTTCCGTCCGGCGCCGGCCAGGGTTGGACCGCGCTCAGCTACCTGATCGCGGGCATGCTCGTGTGGGGCTTCATCGGCTGGCTGGTCGACCAGTGGCTCGACTCCGGGGGCGTCGCCACCGGGATCGGCGTCGTGCTCGGCATGGCCGGGGGGATCGTCCTGGTCATCCGCAAGCTCGGCACGCCTACTTAGGAAGGGACGCGGTGTTCGGACAGGCGAACGTCCTGGCACAGGGCGAGGCAGCATTCCCACCCAGCGTGGAGGACTTCTACCTGCCCAGCATCCTCCCCTGGGGTGCGGAGAACTCCTACTGGTTCACCAAGATCACGGCGATGGTCTGGCTGGCCGTCGGCGTCCTGATCATCTTCTTCCTGGCCAGCTACCGGAAGCCGCAGCTGGTGCCGACGAAGAAGCAGTGGTTCGCCGAGTCGATCTACGGCTTCGTGCGGAACAACATCGCGGTCGACATGATCGGACACGCGGGGGTGCGGTTCGCGCCGTACTTCACCACGCTGTTCTGCTTCATCCTGCTGACCAACCTCTTCGCGATCGTGCCGCTGTTCCAGATCTCGCCGAACTCGCACATCGCCTTCCCGGCGTTCCTCGCCGTGATCAGCTACGTGCTCTTCATCTACGCGGGCATCCGGCACCACGGCGCCGGCAAGTTCTTCAAGAACTCCCTCATCCCGCCGGCGCCCTGGTACATCCTGCCGCTGCTGATCCCGATCGAGTTCTTCTCGACCTTCCTCGTCCGGCCGTTCTCGCTGGCCGTCCGTCTCTTCGCGAACATGTTCGCCGGCCACATGCTCCTGCTGGTCTTCACGCTCGGCGGCTTCGCGATGCTCAACGCCAACGCCTGGCTGGCGCCGGTCTCGGTGCTGTCCTGGGCGATGACCATCGCGCTCACCTTCCTCGAGTTCCTGGTGATCGTCCTGCAGGCCTACGTCTTCACCGTGCTCACGGCCAGCTACGTGCAGGGCGCGCTCGCCGAGGAACACTGAGCACTTCGCACCAACCGTTGTCGTCCCGCGTGACCGTCACGCGTGATAACCAGGAGGAACCCACTAATGGACATCTACGCCGCGGTAGAGGGCAGCACCGCCGCCATCGGCTACGGTCTCGCGGCCATCGGCCCGGGCATCGGTGTCGGCCTGGTCTTCGCCGCCTACATCCAGTCGACGGCCCGCCAGCCGGAGTCGTCCCGGATGACCCTGCCGTACGTCTGGATCGGCTTCGCCGTCATCGAGGCGCTCGCGCTGCTGGGCATCGCCTTCGGCTTCATCTGGCAGGGCCAGCTCTAATCCCGCCCCTCGACCGGGAGGTCACCCATGTTCCTGCTCGCCGCTGAGGGTGGTGAGTCGACCCACAACCCGATCGTGCCGATCTGGCAGGAGATCGTGGTGGGCACGATCGCCTTCGCCCTGCTCTGCGTCGTGCTGATGAAGTTCGTCTTCCCCCGCATGGAGCAGACGTTCCAGGCGCGGGTCGACGCGATCGAGGGCGGCATCAAGCGCGCCGAGGCCGCCCAGGCCGAGGCCAACCAGCTCCTCGAGCAGTACCGCGCGCAGCTCGCCGAGGCGCGCACCGACGCCGCCAAGATCCGGGACGACGCCCGGGCCGACGCCGAGGGCATCCGGCAGGACATCCTCGCCAAGGCGCGGGAGGAGTCCGACCGGATCATCGCGGCCGGCAAGGAGCAGCTCGCCGCCGAACGGGCCACCATCGTGCGCGAGCTGCGCACCGAGGTCGGCACGATCGCCGTCGACCTGGCCAGCAAGATCGTCGGTGAGTCGCTCGCCGACGAGGCGCGTCGCAAGGGCACCGTGGACCGGTTCCTGAGCGGTCTCGAGAGCGCGGGGGCCCGCTGATGCAGGCCGCCAGCCGGGAGTCGTACCAGGCCGCGGCGGAGCACCTGGAGACGTACGTCCGCGGCGCGGAGCCGCTGGCGGTGGCCAACGCCGCCGCCGGCGTCCTCTCCGTCGCCACCCTGCTGCGGCGCGAGCCGCGGCTGCGCCGGGCGCTCGCCGAGCCGGCCCGGTCCGGCGCGGACCGTGCCGGCCTGCTCGGCGACATGCTGCGCGGCAAGATCGACGCGGAGGCGCTGGACCTGCTCGCCACGCTGGTCGCCGGCCGGTGGTCGGCGCCGTCGGAACTGCTCGACGGCGCCGAGCGGCTCGGCGTGGAGGCGCTGCTCGCCAGCGCCGACTCCGCCGGCGACCTCGGGGAGGTCGAGGACGAGCTGTTCCGCTTCGGTCAGGTGGTCGCCGGTCAGTCGGCGCTCTCCAACGCGCTGGCCGACCCGGTTGCTCCGATCGAGCGGCGGGCCGCCCTGGTCCGCGAACTGCTCGCCGACAAGGCCCACCCGGTCACCGTCCGCCTCGTCGAGGTGGCGCTGAGCGGGTTCGGGGGACGCTCCTTCTCCGGGGCGCTCACCCGGCTGGTCGAACTCGCCGCCGACCGGCGGGACCGGCAGGTGGCGTACGTGACCGTCGCGGCCCCGTTGAGTGACGAGGAGGAGCGCCGACTGGGCGCCAGCCTCTCCGCGATATACGGTCGGGAGGTATCCGTCAAGCAGACGGTGAACCCCGAAGTTCTCGGTGGCGTGAGCGTGCGGGTCGGCTCCGACCTGTACGACGGCACCGTCCTGCGCCGCCTCAACGAGAGCCGCAACGCGCTCGCGAAGCGCTGACCGGCACTGCCGCCCAGCGCCCTGAATAGACGCCATTCGGACCGGTCGGTACTAGGTATCCCGGGCCCCTGATACTTAAGGAAGCAGAGGATGGCCGAGCTGACCATCTCGACGGAGGAGATCCGCGGCGCCCTGGAGCGCTACGTCTCCTCCTACACGTCCGACGTCTCCCGCGAGGAGGTCGGCACCGTCGCCGACACCGGCGACGGCATCGCCCACGTCGAGGGCCTGCCCTCGACCAAGACCAACGAGCTGCTGGAGTTCGAGGACGGCACGCTGGGTGTGGCGCTGAACCTCGACGTCCGGGACATCGGTGTCGTCGTTCTCGGTGACTCCGCCAAGCTGGAGGAGGGGCAGCGGGTCAAGCGCACCGACCGGGTGCTCTCCGTACCGGTCGGCGACGCCTTCCTCGGCCGCGTGGTCAACGCGCTCGGCCAGCCGATCGACGGCCTCGGCGACATCGCCGACGAGGGCTACCGCGAGCTGGAGCTGCAGGCTCCGAACGTGATGGCCCGGCAGTCGGTCTTCGAGCCGCTGCAGACCGGCATCAAGGCCATCGACGCGATGACCCCGATCGGCCGTGGCCAGCGGCAGTTGATCATCGGTGACCGGAAGACCGGCAAGACCACGGTCGCCCTGGACGCCATCCTCAACCAGCGGGAGAACTGGCGCTCCGGCGACCCGAAGAAGCAGGTCCGCTGCATCTACGTCGCCATCGGCCAGAAGGCCTCCACGATCGCTTCGATCAAGGGCCAGCTGGAAGAGGCGGGCGCGATGGAGTACACCACCATCGTGGCCTCCCCGGCGTCGGACCCGGCCGGCTTCAAGTACATCGCCCCCTACACCGGCTCGTCCATCGGGCAGCACTGGATGTACGGCGGCAAGCACGTCCTGATCGTCTTCGACGACCTGAGCAAGCAGGCCGAGGCGTACCGCGCCGTGTCGCTGCTGCTGCGCCGCCCGCCGGGCCGCGAGGCCTACCCGGGTGACGTCTTCTACCTGCACTCCCGGCTGCTGGAGCGCTGCGCCAAGCTCTCCGACGAGCTGGGCGGCGGGTCGATGACCGGGCTGCCGATCATCGAGACGAAGGCCAACGACATCTCGGCCTTCATCCCGACCAACGTCATCTCGATCACCGACGGCCAGATCTTCCTCGAGACCGACCTGTTCAACCAGGGCGTCCGGCCGGCCATCAACGTCGGCACCTCGGTCTCCCGGGTCGGTGGCGCCGCTCAGGTCAAGCCGATGAAGAAGGTCGCCGGCTCGCTGCGGCTCAACCTGGCCCAGTACCGCGAGCTGGAGGCGTTCGCCGCCTTCGCCTCGGACCTGGACAAGGCCTCCCGGGCCCAGCTGGAGCGCGGGTCCCGCCTGGTCGAGCTGCTCAAGCAGCCGAACTACTCGCCGTACCCGGTGCAGGATCAGGTCGTCTCGGTCTGGGCCGGCACCGAGGGCAAGCTGGACGACATCCCGGTGGGCGAGGTCCGGCGGTTCGAGTCGGAGTTCCTGCAGTACCTGCGGCACAAGCACGAGGGCGTCCTCGCGGCCATCGCCGACAACAAGTGGGACGACGACATCATCGGCTCGCTGGACGCCGCCATCACGGAGTTCAAGCAGGTCTTCCTCGGCAAGCAGGACGAGCGCCGGATCAACGAGGCGCCGGCCGCCCCGCTGGAGGGCGAGGAGACCCGTGAGACGGTGACCCGCTTCCGCGACGGCACGACCGACCGCCCGGTCGAGAACCAGTAAGGGCTGAGCATGGCGGCCCAGGTTCGCGTTCTTCGTCAACGGATCCGCTCGGCGAAGTCGATGAAGAAGATCACCAAGGCGATGGAGCTCGTGGCGACGAGCCGGATCGCCAAGGCCCAGGCCCGGGTGGAGGCGTCCCTGCCGTACGCCCAGGCCATCACCAACGTGCTCACGGCGCTGGCGTCCAACGCACGGATCGACCACCCGCTGCTCACCCCGCGGCCGCGGGTGCGGCGGGCCGGCGTCCTGCTGGTCACCAGTGACCGGGGACTGGCCGGCGGCTACAGCACCAACGCGATCAAGACCGCCGAGTCGCTGATCGCCCGGCTGAAGGCCGACGGCAAGGAGCCGGTGCTCTACGTCATCGGGCGCAAGGGCGTCACGTTCTACCGGTTCCGCAACCGGCCGATCGAGGCGAACTGGACCGGCTTCAGCGAGCAGCCGTCCTTCGCCGACGCCCGCGAGGTGGGCGAGACGCTGATCAAGGCGTTCTCGGCGGGCGCGGACGACGTCGACGGCGGCACCGGGCCGGACGGGGTGCTCGGGATCGACGAGTTGCACATCGTCTACACCGAGTTCAAGTCCCTGATGACCCAGACCCCGGTCGCCAAGATCATCGGCCCGATGCAGGTCGAGGACCGCCCGCGGTCCGAGGGCCTGCTCCCGGCGTACGAGTTCGAGCCGGAGGCGGATGCGCTGCTCGACGCGCTGCTGCCGAGGTACATCAACACGCGGATCTACGCGGCGTTGATCGAGTCGGCGGCGAGCGAGTCGGCGGCCCGGCGGCGGGCGATGAAGAGCGCCACCGACAACGCCGAAGAGATGATCGAGAAGTACACGCGTGAGATGAACACGGCCCGCCAGGCCGGGATCACCCAGGAGATCAGCGAGATCGTCGGCGGCGCGAACGCGCTGGCCGCGTCGGGAAGTGAAGTGTGATGACTGCCCCAGTAGAGACCAAGACGGCCACCGGTCGGGTGGTCCGGGTCATCGGCCCGGTCGTCGACGCCGAGTTCCCGCGCGACGCCATGCCGGCCCTGTTCAACGCCCTGCACGTGGACGTGATCCTGTCCGGCGGTGAGAAGACGCTGACCCTGGAGGTCGCCCAGCACCTGGGTGACAACATGATCCGCGCGATCTCGATGCAGCCGACCGACGGCCTGGTCCGCGGCGCGGAGGTGCGCGACTCCGGCTCGCCGATCACCGTGCCGGTGGGCGACGCGGTCAAGGGTCACGTGTTCAACGCGATCGGCGAGTGCCTCAACCTCACCGAGGGCGAGACCATCCAGGCCGACGACCGGTGGGGCATCCACCGCAAGGCCCCGGCCTTCGCCGACCTGGAGCCGAAGACCGAGATGCTGGAGACCGGCATCAAGGTCATCGACCTGCTCGCCCCGTACGTCAAGGGCGGCAAGATCGGCCTGTTCGGCGGCGCCGGCGTGGGCAAGACGGTGCTCATCCAGGAGATGATCACCCGCGTGGCCCGCAACTTCGGTGGTACGTCGGTCTTCGCCGGCGTGGGGGAGCGGACCCGTGAGGGCAACGACCTCATCGCCGAGATGACCGAGTCCGGCGTCATCGACAAGACCGCGCTGGTCTACGGCCAGATGGACGAGCCGCCGGGCACCCGGCTCCGGGTCGCCCTCTCCGCGCTGACCATGGCGGAGTACTTCCGGGACGTGAAGAAGCAGGAGGTGCTGCTCTTCATCGACAACATCTTCCGCTTCACCCAGGCCGGCTCCGAGGTCTCCACCCTGCTCGGCCGGATGCCGAGCGCGGTGGGCTACCAGCCGACCCTGGCCGACGAGATGGGCGAGCTCCAGGAGCGGATCACCTCCGTCCGGGGCCAGGCCATCACCTCGATGCAGGCGATCTACGTGCCGGCGGACGACTACACCGACCCCGCCCCGGCCACCACGTTCGCCCACCTCGACGCGACCACCAACCTGGAGCGGTCGATCTCCGACAAGGGCATCTACCCGGCCGTGGACCCGCTGGCGTCCTCGTCCCGGATCCTCGCCCCGGAGTTCGTCGGCCAGGAGCACTTCCAGGTCGCCACCGAGGTGAAGCGGATCCTGCAGCGCTACAAGGACCTGCAGGACATCATCGCCATCCTCGGCATCGAGGAGCTCTCGGAGGAGGACAAGGTCACGGTCGGCCGGGCCCGCCGGATCGAGCGCTTCCTCTCGCAGAACACCTACGCGGCCGAGCAGTTCACCGGCGTGCCGGGCTCGACGGTCCCGATCAAGGAGACCATCGAGGCGTTCCGCAAGATCAGCGAGGGTGAGTACGACCACTTCCCCGAGCAGGCCTTCTTCATGTGCGGTGGTCTGGAGGACCTGGAGCGCAAGGCGAAGGAACTGATGGCGGAGGGCTGAGCCGCTCCGAACGTCACACAAAAGGTCGCCCCGGCAATGCCGGGGCGACCTTTTGTTCATCTTCACGCCCTACCATCGCCGCTGGCCGGTTTCGCGCGGTCGGCGATCACGCCGTGTGCGAGGTACCGTCGATCCGCGCGCTCAACCCCCGATGAGCGCTGGTCCTTGCAACCATTCGGCTGCGCGCGCCCGTCTCCTGATCGTGGGCGTGACGAACGGAGATACTCGTGGGTAAGGCCGGCAAGGTCGGCAAGCGGCCGTCCATGTGGTCGGGCGTGCCCCGGTGGGCCCGGGTCAGCACGGTGTTCGGCGCCGTGCTGATGCTGCTCAGCGGGGCGGTCCTGGTCGGCATGGAGGCACTGATGGCCCGCTACGAAGGTGCGGTGGGCAAGGCCGACCTCTTCGGCGACCAGGCCGCCGGCGCGAAGGAGCGCAAGAGCGACATCAAGGGCCCGCTGAACATCCTGCTGGTCGGCATCGACCCCCGCAACCCGGAGACGCCGCCGCTGGCCGACTCGATCATGGTGCTGCACGTGCCCGCCTCGATGGACCGGGCCTACCTTTTTTCGCTGCCGCGCGACCTCCTCGTGGAGATCCCGGAGTTCATCAAGGCCGACTTCAACGGCGGCACCGACAAGCTCAACGCGGCTATGTCGTACGGCAGCCGGGTGCCGGGGAAGAACCCCGACGCCGCCCGCGGCTTCGAGCTGCTCGCGGAGACCGTGCAGGACGTGACCGGGATCAAGCGCTTCGACGCCGGCGCGATCATCAACTTCACCGGCTTCCAGAAGATCGTCGACGCGATGGGTGGCGTCGACATGTACATCGAGCGCGAGGTGCGCTCGGAGCACCGGAAGCCGGACGGCACGCACCGCGAGGGCAACCCGAACGGCGAGGGCTACATCGGGCCGCAGGCGGAATACAAGAAGGGCAACCAGCACCTCAAGGGCTGGCAGGCGCTGGACTACGTCCGCCAGCGCTACCCGAAGAACGGCGTCCCGGACGGCGACTACGGCCGGCAGCGCCACCAGCAGCAGTTCGTCAAGGCCATGGTGGGCCAGGCGTTCAGCGCCGACGTGGTGACCAACCCGCTCAAGCTGGACAAGGTGCTCCGGGCCGCCGGGCAGTCGCTGATCTTCAGCGGCCGCGGCCACAGCGTCGTGGACTTCGGGCTTGCGCTCAAGAACATCCGCCCGGACACGATCCAGATGGTCAAGCTGCCCGGCGGCGGGGTGATGGAGAACGGCAAGTACCGCGGCGAGCGCTTCAAGCCCGAGGTGGACGACTTCTTCACCGCCCTGCACAACGAGCAGTTGGACGCGTTCCTGCTCGAGCACCCGGACTTCCAGAACAAGACCAAGTAGGCGTGGCGTAGCTCTCGCCACCCGCCTCGGCGGCGCCTCGGCGGCGGGACTAGACTTTCGGCAATCCGCCGCCGCAGCAAGGAGACAGCGTGGCACAGCAGCTTCACGTCGAGCTCGTAGCCGTCGAGGAGAAGGTCTGGTCCGGCGAGGCCGAGATGGTCGTCGCCCGGACGACCGAGGGTGAGCTGGGTGTGCTGCCGGGGCACGCGCCGCTGCTCGGCCAGCTCGCCGAGCCGGGCCAGGTACGCATCAAGCTCGCCGGCGGCGAGCAGGTTGCCTACGAGGTGGCCAGCGGCTTCCTGTCGGTCAGCGCCGAGGGCGTGACCGTCCTGGCCGAGAGCGCCACCCCGGTCTCCGCCGCGCAGAGCCGCTGACCGCACCGCCGATGGAGATCGTCGAAGGGATCGGAATCGGCTTCGCCGTCATCCTCGGCGCGCTGTTGATCCTCTTCGTCCGGCGAGCCCTGGTCACCCGTAGCGGTGGCATCATCCGGCTCAGCGTCCGGGTCTCCACCATGCTCGACGGCCGCGGCTGGTCGCCCGGCTTCGGGCGGTTCGTCGGCGACGAGCTCCGCTGGTACCGGATGTTCAGCTTCGCGCTGCGACCCAAGCGGGTGCTCTCCCGCAAGGGGCTCGCGGTGGAGCGGCGCCGGCTCCCCGAGGGGCAGGAGCGTCTCTCCATGCCCGCCGACTGGGTCATCCTCCGGTGCACCAGTCACCACGCTCCGGTCGAGATCGCCATGGCGCGATCCACGGTCACCGGATTCCTCTCCTGGCTCGAGGCCGCCCCGCCCGGGGCGGTCTCGCCACGTCTGGCCTCCCAGGACTGGCCCGCGGCCTGAGGCCGCCCGGCCTCCGTGTTTCCGGGGAGCCCACTCCGCTCCGGGCGGTCAGGCTTGATCCCTCCGCGGGGCGGGCTCCCCGGAAACACCTCACCTTGCCAGGCGCGTCCTCAGGTGCCTTCTATCTCGCACCGTCACCGGTCGGCGGCCGCGACCAGTTCGACCTCGTACCCCTGGTTGTCGGTGAGGTAGCCGGCGTAGGTCTGCGGGCCGCCGGCGTGCGGGTGCCGGTCCGGGAAGAGCAGCGTCCAGCCGTACGCCGGCGCGACCGCCACCAGCCGGTCCACGGCGGCCGGCGGGCCGGCGTGGAAGGCCAGGTGGTTGAGGCCGGGGGCGAGCCGGTCGTGCCGCCGCCCGGAGAGCGCGGGGGACTCCTCCAGGACCAGGTAGGTCGAGCCGAGCCGCCAGGAGCGGCCGGCCGGCCACTCCTGGAACGGCGTCCAGCCCAGCTCACCGAGGAGCCAACCCCAGCTGTGGCGGGCGGCGGCCAGGTCGGGCACCCAGACCTCGACGTGGTGCAACGTGCCCACGCCGGGCGTCGGCGGTCGCGCGGTCAGCGGTCACCGCCGGGAACCCATAGCACATCTCCGTCCGGATTTGCCGTTCTTGCCAGGATAAAGAGCAAATCGGAGAGCCGGTTGAGATACTTTGCCGGAAGAGGGCTGGTCCGGTCGGGGTCGTGGCCGACCAGGGCCCACGCCGCACGCTCGGCGCGTCGGGCGGTCGTCCGCGCCACGTGCAGCAGCGCCGCGCCCGCGGTGCCGCCGGGGAGGATGAAGGAGTCCAGCTTGCGCAGGCGTGCGTTGTACTCGTCGCACCAGCCCTCGAGGCGCTCCACGTACTCCTCGGTCACCCGCAGCGGCGGGTACTTCGGGTCCGGCTCGACCGGGGTGGCCAGGTCGGCGCCCACGTCGAACAGGTCGTTCTGGATGGACCCGAGCACCGTCCGCAGCTCCTCGTCGAGCTGGCCGAGGGCCAGCGCGACGCCGATCGCCGCGTTGCACTCGTCGACGTCCGCGTACGCGGCGATCCGGGGATCGGTCTTCGGCACCTGCTCGTTGTTGCTCAGCCTGGTCATGCCGGCGTCGCCGGCCTTGGTGTAGATGCGCGTGAGGTGGACGGCCATGACGCACAGCCTACGGATACCGGACCTGACGATCCCGGCGCGGCCGGACACCGCCGCCGGGTGGCCGGCCGGGTTCGGCCCCGGCGGCGCGGGCGCCCCGGCGGTCAACGACGTCGACGTGATCCGGGTGCCCGGTGACGCCCGGCTGGCCGGCACGGTGCACGTGGTGGGCGCCAAGAACTCGGCGCTGAAGCTGATGGCGGCGGCCCTGCTCGCGCCCGGCCCCAGCGTGATCACCAACGTGCCCCGGATCACCGACATCGCGATCATGGGGGAGGTGCTCCGCCGGCTCGGCTGCGCGGTGAGCTTCGACGCCGACGACCCGGTCGACCCGATGGTCGCCCGGGGCGGGGTGGCCCGCTCCCGGTCGGTCACCATCGACGTGCCCGAGCAGCCGGGCGCGGAGGCCGACTACGACCTGGTCCGCCGGCTGCGCGCGTCGATCTGCGTGCTCGGTCCGCTGCTCGCCCGGCGCGGGTACGTGCGGGTCGCCCACCCGGGCGGCGACGCGATCGGCTCCCGCGGCCTGGACATGCACATCTCCGGGCTGACCCGGATGGGCGCCGAGATCTCCGGCGAACACGGCTTCGTGATCGCCGCCGCGCCGCACGGCCTGCACGGGGCCGACATCGTGCTGGACTTCCCCAGCGTCGGGGCGACGGAGAACCTGGTGATGGCGGCGGTGCTGGCCCGCGGGGCGAGCGTGATCGACAACGCCGCGCGGGAACCGGAGATCGTCGACATCTGCACCATGCTCAACCAGATGGGCGCGCGGATCACCGGGGCCGGCACCTCGACCCTGCACATCGAGGGCGTGCCCGACCTGCGGCCGGTGCGGCACGCCACGGTGGGGGACCGGATCGTCGCCGGCACCTGGGCCTTCGGCGCGGCGATGACCCGGGGTGACGTGACGGTGACCGGGGTGGACCCGACGTTCCTGGAGGTCGCGCTGGACAAGCTGGTGTCCGCCGGCGGCCTGGTGGAGACGCGGTCGGGCGCCTTCCGGATCCGGATGGACGACCGGCCCATCGCGGTGGACGTGGTGACCCTGCCCTATCCCGGCTTCGCCACCGACCTGCTGCCGATGGCGATCGGGCTGGCGGCGGTCAGCGACGGCGCCTCGCTGATCACCGAGAACATCTTCGACGGGCGGTTCATGTTCGCCAACGAGATGATGCGGCTCGGCGCGGACATCAAGACCGACGGGCACCATGCCGTGGTCCGTGGCCGGGAGCGGCTCTCCGGCGCCCCGGTTCGCGCCACCGACATCCGGGCCGGCGCCGGGCTGATCATCGCCGGGCTCTGCGCCGACGGGGTCACCGAGGTCTCCCATGTGCACCACGTGGATCGCGGCTACCCGGACTTCGTGGCCGACCTGCGGGCGCTCGGCGTCGAGGTGGAGCGGGGCACCGCCCCGGAGGAGCCGGCGGTCGCCATCTGAGGGCCTTAGCAGTCGTTCAGGCTCGCCGACTAGGGTGCTGACAGACACTCATTCAGGCGAGGGAGTAAGCAGATGGCGGGTCGACTCGCGGTCGTCGGGGCCGGGCTGATGGGCTCGGGAATCGCCCAGGTGGCGGCGCAGGCGGGCTGGCAGGTGACGCTGCGGGACCTGGACGACGCGGCCACCCGGCGCGGGCTGGACGGCATCCGGAAGTCGCTGGAGAAGTTCGCCGAGAAGGGCAAGATCGAGGCGTCCGACGTCGAGGCGGCGCTCGGCCGGATCACCCCGACCACCGACCTGGAGGCGGTCGCGGACGCCGACATCGTGGTCGAGGCGGTCTTCGAGCGGCTGGACGTCAAGCACGAGGTGTTCCGGGCGCTGGACAAGATCTGCAAGTCGGACGCGGTGCTGGCCACCAACACCTCGGCCATCCCGGTGACCCAGATCGCCGCGGTCACCGAGCGCCCCGAGGCCGTGGTCGGTACGCACTTCTTCTCGCCGGTGCCGATGATGAAGCTCTGCGAGCTGGTCCGCGGCTACAAGACCAGCGACGAGACGCTGGCCACCGTGAAGGCGTTCGCCGAGGAGATCGGCAAGACGGTGGTCGTGGTGAACCGGGACATCGCCGGCTTCGTCACCACCCGGCTGATCGCCGCGCTGGTGGTCGAGGCGGTCAAGCTGGTCGAGTCCGGCGTGGTCTCGGCGGAGGACCTGGACACCGCGTGCCGGCTCGGCTTCGGTCACGCCATGGGCCCGCTGGCCACCACCGACCTGACCGGCGTGGACGTGCTGCTGCACGCCTCGAAGAACATCTACACCGACACCGCCGACGAGAAGTTCTTCCCGCCGGAGCTGCTCCAGCGCATGGTCACCGCCGGCGACCTGGGCCGCAAGACCGGCAAGGGCTTCTACACGTACTGACGGGCACCCGGGTGCGGTGGCGTTCGCCGGCCGCTCAGCGGACCGCTCCCGCCGGCGCGGGGGCGGTCCGCCGCAGCCCGGCAGTGAGCGCGAGCGTGGCCGCCAGCGACGCCCCGGCCAGCAGCCCGACGGCCGAGTTCGCCGGGACCAGGTCCGCGACCGTGCCGGCGAGCGCGGCGCACACCGCCTGCCCGGCCAGCATGCCGTTGTGGTGCAGGCCGAGCACCTGACCGCGGGCCTCGGCTGGCGAGTGGGCGATCAGCCGCTCCTGCAACGGCAGCCCGGCGGCGAAGCCGACCGAGGCGATCAGCGCGACGACCATGGCCAGTGGTAGCGGCGGCGACAGCAGGAAGACCAGATAGGGGACGGCGAGCAGCAACCGCAGTCCGGGAATCCACCGTTCCCGGCGGGCTCCGGTCAGGAACCGCCCCACCACCACGTCCCCGGTCAGCATGCCGAGGGCGGCGGCGGCGAACAGGAAGCCGGCGCGATCACCGGCGTACGGGACGAAGAGCGCCTCGCACCCGACGATCAGACCGCCGGGTACCCACAGGTTCAAGAAGAGCGACCGGCGGCCCGGGTCCGCCCAGAGTTCCCTGTTCACCCGCGCGGTGCGCGCGATCGAAGTCCGCTCGGTGACCCGGACCGGGCGTTCGGAGAGCCCGAACCAGCCCACCGCAGCGGCCACCGCCCGCAGAACCGCGGCGAGCAGGAACACCTGGTACGGGCTCAGCCAGACGAGCAGGGCGCCGGCCAGCCCGAATCCGGCGATCTGCATCACCCCGACGCTCGTGTTCATGGTGGCCCGGGCCAGTACGTAGGCATTGGCCGGCAGGATGTCGGTGAGCAGCGCCCACCTGGCCCCGCCGGTGATCGAGCCGACGTACGCGCTGACGAAGATGATCGTGAAGCGGGCCCACAGCGGCAGCCCGGGCACGGCCTGCACCGCCGCTCCGACGGTGACCAGCACCGCGGCGAGGGTCAGCGCCCGGCGGGGCGGCAGGCTGTCCGCGGCCGACAGCAACGTCAGGCTGCCGAGCACGCCGGCCAGCGGTGCGCCGAACATACTCAGCGCGGTGAGCAGCGCCGAGCCGGTCGACGCGTAGGTCAACGCGCCCAGCGCCAGCGCTGACGTGGTGTGCGCTGCGATCCCGGCGCAGTTGGCCAGGAACAGGTTGCGGAACTCACGGGCCGCGAACAGGTCTGCGTACGTTCTCACGGGCACGATCGTGTGGGGCGCCCGGTGGATCTCGTAGAGTTACGTCTGGAGGCGAAACGTGGGCGTCTGGCAGGTGCCATCGGATCTGCTCGCGCGCAGCCGCTTCACGGTCTCGCCGATGGTCGACACGGTGGCCGCGCTGCGCGCGCTGTACGACCCGCGCAGTCCCTGGCAGCGGGCCTGGCGAGGGCCCCACATCGAGGCGTTCCGGCGGATGCTGGCCGCCCGGCCCGTGGCCCGGGCGCTGCTGCCCGCGTCGTTCAACCCCCGCTGGACCGCGGACTTCCTCACCATCGCGCCCGCCTCGCCGGAACCGACGTTCCCGGCGGAGCTGGCGGCCGTGGGGCGGTTGTCCGACGAGCGGATCCGGGCCGACCTGCGGGCCACCCGCCCGGAGCCGCTCGCCGCCGAGTTGCTGGCGGACGGTCTCACCGGGCAGGTGGTGGAGCTGCTCGACTGGGTCTGGACGCACACCGTCGAGCCGGAGTGGCCGGAGCGGGAACGCCGGCTCCGGGCGGACATCGTGGCCCGCACCGCCGCGTTGAGCGCGGGCGGCTGGGCCGGGGTCTTCGCCGACCTCAACCACAACATGCGCTGGCTGGGCGACGGTCGTCTCCAGGTCAACGACTACTCGGAGCCGTCGCTGTCGCTGGACGAGGCCGAGCAGTTGGTCTTCCTCCCGGCGCACTGCCGTCGCGGCTGGGTGGTCTGGGACAAGCCGACCCGGTTCGGGATGGTGTATCCGGCGCGCGGGATCCTGGTCGATCCCACCTCACCGGCACCCGACGGGCTCGCCCGGCTGATCGGCGCGAACCGGGCCAACATCCTCGCCAGGCTGGACGCGCCGCTGAGCACCTCGCAGCTCGTGGTGGTGACCGGGCTGTCCCTCGGGACGGTGAGCGACCACCTGCGGGTGCTGCTGGACGCGGGCGCCGTCAGCAAGCGGCGGTCCGGGCGCGAGGTGCTCTACTGGCGTACGCCGCTCGGCGTCGCGCTCGCCGCCGGCGGGTGAGCGGGGTCGCCCGGCCGGTGGCGCCGGGGCCGCCCCGCCGGGGTCAGCCGTCGCGCTTGGTGGTCCAGCGGAAGGTGGTCAGGCAGAGCACCAGGCCGATCACGCACCACGCGGCGAGCACCAGGGCGACCCGGCCCAGCTCGAACGAGCCGGCCGGCTCCTGCCCGCCGAAGCTCTCCGGCAGGAAGACCGACCGCAGCCCCTGGCACATCCACTTCAGCGGGAAGAGCGCCGCCACCTGCTGCATCCAGGACGGCAGCTCGGTGAAGACGAAGAACACCCCGGAGATGAACTGGAGCACCAGGGCGACCGGGGTGACCACCGCCGAGCCGCTGCGCGCGGTGCGGGCCAGCGACGAGATGGCGATGCCGCAGAGGGTGCAGGCGGTCACGCCGAGCACCGAGACCCAGCCGAAGGTGAGCCACTGCGTGGCGGTGCCGGGCAGGTCCAGGTCGAACAGCGCCACCGAGACGGCCAGCAGCAGCACGGTCTCGGCGACGCCGATGGCGACCACCATCAGCACCTTCCCGGCGAACCACACCCACTTCGGCATCGGCGTGCCCCGGTAGCGCTTGAGCACTCCCCGGTCACGCTCGATCGGGATCCAGATGCCGAGGTTCTGGAAGCTCACCGTCATCAGGCCGGTGGCGATCATGCCGGTGATGAAGTACTGGGTGTAGCTGACCCCGGGGGCGATCTCGTCGTTGAAGATCGCCGCGAAGATCAGGATCATGATGACCGGGAAGCCCATCGTGAACACGACGGACTCCCGGCTGCGCAGGAACTGGGTGATCTCCAGCCGGCCCTGCCGCGCGGCGAGGGCCACCGGGCCCCGCCGCCGGACGCCCGCGGCGGCCGGCGCGGCCGGCTTCATGGTGGCGGTCATGAGTGTCCGATCATGGTCAGGTAGATGTCCTCCAGGGTCGGCCGGGTCACCGTGAGGCCGGGCACCTCGCCGCCGTAGCGCGCGGCCAACTCCGCCACCAGCGCCGTCGGCGTCGCGCTCTCGACGCTCTCCAGCGTCCCCTTCGGCGTACGCCAGGAGACCGTCGCCAGCGCCTCCTGCCGGTTGCCGAGCCGGTTCGGCGCGGCGACCTCGACCAGCCGGCCGTCCGCGATCACCCCGACCCGGTCGGCCAGCGCCTCGGCCTCGTCCAGGTAGTGGGTGGTGAGCACGATGGTGGTGCCGGCCGCGGCCAGGTCCCGGATCAGCTCCCAGAACTCCCGCCGCGCCTCTGGGTCGAAACCGGTGGTCGGCTCGTCGAGGAAGAGCAGCTCGGGCCGGCCGACGATGCCGAGCGCCACGTCGAGCCGGCGCTTCTGCCCACCGGAGAGGGTGTGCGTCCGGGCCTTCGCCTTGCCGGCCAGGCCGACCCGCTCGACGACCTTGTCCGGGTCGTCGGCGTCGGCGTAGAAGCCGGCGAAGTGGCGCACCACCTCGCCGACGGTCAGCTCGTCGAACTCGCCGGTGCCCTGGAGCACGATGCCCACCCGGGAGCGCCAGTCCGCGGCCGGCTGGGCCGGGTCGCTGCCGAGCACCGACACCTCGCCCGCGTCGCGCCGCCGGAAACCCTCCAGGATCTCCACGGTGGTGGTCTTGCCCGCGCCGTTCGGGCCGAGCAGGGCGAACACCTCGCCCCGGTGCACGTCGAGGTCGACGCCCGCCACCGCGACGGTGTCCCCGTACGCCTTGCGCAGCCCCCGGACGGAGATCGCGAGCTCGTCATCCATGCCGTCAAGTGTGCGACCTGGCGGTGGGCCCGGCCCGGCCGGGGTGTGGTGGTCCGCGCCATGTCGGGCCCTTGCCACCCCGACGTCCGCTCCATGGAGCTGTGTGGTTTTCCACAGCCCAGGTGACTGAACGGTAACTTAGACTCCGGCCATGGACGAGAAGGCTTCCCCCGGCCGGCTGCCCGAGCGCGACCGCCCCTGGGTGATGCGCACGTACGCCGGGCACTCCTCGGCCACCGCGACCAACGCCCTCTTCCGTCGCAACCTGGCCAAGGGGCAGACCGGCCTGTCGGTCGCCTTCGATCTGCCCACGCAGACCGGTTACGACCCCGACCACGAACTGGCCGCCGGCGAAGTCGGCCGGGTCGGCGTGCCGGTCGCCCACCTCGGCGACATGCGGGCCCTCTTCGACGGCATCCCGCTGGCCGAGATGAACACCTCGATGACCATCAACGCGCCGGCGATGTGGCTGCTCGCCCTCTACGGCACGGTCGGCGCGGAGCAGGGCGCCGAGCTGGCCCGCTGCGCCGGCACGACGCAGAACGACATCATCAAGGAGTACCTGTCCCGGGGGACGTACATCTTCCCGCCCGCGGCGTCGCTGCGGCTCACCGCCGACGTCATCGCGTACACGCTGGCCGAGATGCCGCGCTGGAACCCGGTCAACATCTGCTCGTACCACCTGCAGGAGGCCGGCGCGACGCCGGTGCAGGAGGTCGGCTTCGCGCTGGCCACCGCGGTCGCCGTGCTGGACGCGGTGCGCGACTCCGGTCAGGTGCCCGCCGAACGGATGGGCGACGTGGTGCAGCGGATCTCGTTCTTCGTCAACGCCGGGGTGCGCTTCGTCGAGGAGATCGCCAAGATGCGCGCCTTCGGCGCGCTCTGGGACGAGATCACCCGGGACCGGTACGGCGTCGCCGCGGAGAAGCAGCGCCGGTTCCGCTACGGCGTGCAGGTCAACTCGCTCGGCCTGACCGAGGCGCAGCCGGAGAACAACATCCAGCGCATCGTGCTGGAGATGCTCGGCGTCACTCTCTCCCGGGACGCCCGGGCCCGGGCCGTGCAGCTGCCCGCCTGGAACGAGGCGCTCGGCCTGCCCCGGCCGTGGGACCAGCAGTGGTCGCTGCGCATGCAGCAGGTCCTGGCGTACGAGTCGGACCTGCTCGAATACCCGGACCTGTTCGCCGGCTCGCACGTGATGACCGCGCTGGTCGACGAGATCGTCACCGGCGCCCGGGTCGAGCTGGAGAAGGTGCTGGAGATGGGCGGCGTGGTCGCCGCCGTGGAGACCGGCTACCTGAAGAGCGCCCTGGTCGCCTCGCTGGCCGAGCGGCGTCGCCGGATGGAGGCCGGCACCGACGTGGTGGTCGGCGTCAACCGGTTCACCGAGACCGAGCCGTCGCCGCTGACCGCGGCCGGGGCCGAGGCGATCGAGCAGGTGGACCCGGCGGTGGAGAAGTCCGCCGCGGCCGCCGTACGCGAGTGGCGGGCCAACCGGGACGCCGCCGCCGTCGACGCGGCCCTGGCCCGGCTGCGCGCGGACGCCGCGACCAGCGCGAACCTGATGCCGGCGACGCTGGAGTGCGTGCGGGCCGGGGTGACCACCGGCGAGTGGGCCGGCGCGCTGCGGCAGGTCTTCGGCGAGTACCGGGCGCCGACCGGGCTGGCCGGCGGCGCCGGGGCGGGCGCGGACGTCGGGCTGGCCGCGGTGCGCGAACGGGTCACCGCCACCGCCCGCGAGCTGGGCAGCGCCCGGCTGCGGCTGCTGGTCGGCAAGCCCGGCCTGGACGGGCACTCCAACGGCGCCGAGCAGATCGCGGTACGCGCCCGGGACGCCGGCTTCGAGGTGGTCTACCAGGGCATCCGGCTGACCGCCGGGCAGATCGTCGCGGCCGCCGTCGAGGAGGACGTGGACCTGGTCGGGCTCTCGGTGCTCTCCGGCTCGCACCTGGCCGCGGTGCCGGCGGTGCTGGACGGGCTGCGCGCCGCCGGCCGGCCGGACCTGCCCGTGGTGGTCGGCGGCATCATCCCCACGGCCGACGCGGAGCAGTTGCGCGCCGCCGGGGTGGCCCGGGTCTTCACGCCGAAGGACTTCGCCCTCACCGGCATCATCGACGAGTTGGTGACCGTGGTGCGGGAGGCCAACGGCCTGCGCTGAGACCCCCGCCGTCACCGACCACCGGGGCGGTGGCGGCGGGTCAGCGCTCTTTCCCGCCGATGTCGTGCGGTGGGGTCAGCGCTGGTCGTAGGTGATGCAGTCGGCCATGTCGTTGTCCGGGCCGACCTTGATCGCCGGCGCGTGGCACTCCAACTGGTCGTTGTGCCGGCAGTCGGCGCGCTGGCAGGCACCGACCTGCGCGATGAGGCCGTCCACGCCGGCCCGGACGGCGGGCATCTCGATGAACGTGCGGCAGTGCGCGTGGTCCATGCTGCCGATCGTGATGGCGAACGCGTGGCAGTCGCCGGTGTGGTTGTAGCCGCAGGCCACGACCACGCACTCCTGGACCCGGGGCATCTCCATCGCTGCGGTCATGCCGACCTCCTCTAGTCTTGCCTGAATCCTAGGCATTTGCCGGCATTCGTGATCTGGTTTCAGCTCTGCCCGAGCACCTCCGAGAGCGGGGCCGGCTCCAGGCCACGCTCGGCCAGCCCGGCCAGGATGTGCGGCAGGGCCTCGTCGGTCATCGGCGCGTTCGCCTCCGTCACGTGCAGGATGATCACGGAACCTGGGCGGACCCCGTCCAGCGCCGCCCGCACCACCGGTCGCCAGGACTTCGCGAACGGGTCGCCGCTCACCACGTCGCCGTCCACCACGGTCAGCCCCAGTGGCGCCAGCGCGGTCAGGGCGGCCCGGTCGTGGCACAGGCCCGGGAAGCGGAAGTAGCGGGTCTGCCTCCCGCCGTACGCGGCCACCAGATCGAAGGTCCGGGCCACGTCGGTGGTCATCTCCCGGGCGGGGATCCGGGGCAGTCCGTAGCAGTCCGGCGTGAAGGCCAGATGCCCGTACGTGTGGTTGGCCAACTCGAAGCGCGGGTTCGCGGCGAGCCGTCGGGTCACCGCCGGGTACTGCTCGACCCACTGGCCGGTCAGGAAGAAGGTGGCCGGCACGTGCTCCCGCTCCAGCAGGTCGATGATCTTCAGGTTCGCGTACGACCGCACGGCCCCGCTGCGCAACTGGCGCCGCATCGCGTCGGTCATGTCCGCGTCGAAGGTCAGCGCCACCTTGTTCCCGGTACGCGGCCCGTGGTCGACGACGGGTGGCCGGGTCCCGGGCGGCGTCGCCCCCGGGACGGTCGCGCCGGGCGCCGCTGTGTCCGGTTCCGGCGCTGCCGGAGTCGGCGAGGCGGCCGCTGCCGGGGACTGCGCAGACGGCCCGGCTGACGGGATCCGGACGATGCCGGCGCTGGCGGGCGCGCGGAGCTGACTCGGGGCGACCAGCAGGGCCGCCGCCGCGACGACGGCGGCGAGGGTCACGAGGAGCGGGACGCGGAAGATCTTCACGGGCACCGGGAGATGATCTCAGTGCCGGCGCGGTACGTGGGGGCGCACCGAAACCGGCGGACCCAGCCGAAATCAACCGCAACCAGCACACCAACGCCGCATGACGAAGCCGCCGGGCCAAACCACAGGACCGCACAGACCCATTCGGCCGCGACGGCGGACAGCGGTCGGTGGCGGTTTGGGGTGTGGCCCGCCGTGCCCGGCTCCGGGCGGTCAGGCTTGATCCCTGCGCCGGGCACGGCGGGCCACACCCGCGTCGTGGTCCCGGGCCCGTCCGATCCCGCAGGTCCGTCCCGCTTGGGTCCACCTGCGCCGGATCGCCGGCTGTCGGGCGAGATCCACTCGATGTGCGGCAACGTGCGGTGTCCGCCGTAACCGGACACCGCGACCTACCGCACGTGGAGTCGATCTCGACCCGGCATACCGCCCATCGAGGGCCGATCAGGTGGCGGCGGTGGCCCTCGTGGGCCGGCGCAGCCGCACCCGCCCTACTCCCGTCGGCGGGTGGGGCGTGTCGTCATGGGTCGGCATGCCGACCTGGCGGGCGTGATACCTGAGAGGCATTTTGATGACTCTGAGGTATCGCGCCCGTTCCGCTATGGCCCCTGCGTGCCGGGGTCGATGCCGTCGGACGAGCCCCTGCGCGGTAATCGGGCACGATGCCCAGAACCGGTGCGATCTCGTGGCGTCGTGCGCCCGAGTGGGGTGGCTGTCCGGTTTGTGGGTGTGACCGGCGCATCTGGGTGGTGGAATCGGGGCCGGGTCGGGGGCGTTGCATCATGCGGACGATCGAGCAAGCGCCCACGCCGCGTGATCGGGTGCGGGGCCGGGCCGCGGAATGATGGCGGCCGGCCGGTCGTTACATCCCCCGGACGATCGCAGCAACGAACCCCGTCGGCCGAGCCGGTGAGGGTCCGGGCCCCGGAATGATGGCGGGCCGCCGGTCGTTACACACAGTCCCGGCGCGGCAAGGGCATCCCCCGCCCGCGAGCGTGTGCCGGATCTTTTCCCCCAAGTCTTTGAGCGCCGGACGGTGCTTGCGTCTCCATGCCCACCCCCCTGGGCTGGTGGCGCCAACCCCCAAGGAGCTTTCATCGTGAACACGATTCTGCGTAAGAGCGTGCTGGGTGTTGCTGGTCTGGCGTTTGCCGGTGGTGTGTTCGCCGGTCCGGCTACCGCGCAGGCTGCTCCGGTC
>NZ_JBRIQN010000029.1:0-93959 GCF_052981855.1 Micromonospora sp. LZ34 | reverse complement strand
TGTTCTTGAAGCCGGCGTCGACCCAGGTCTTGGCCAGTGCGGGATGCGCGGCTTTGGCCTGATCGAGGAGGTCGATGTCGATGCCCTGGCTGGCCAGCGGAGCGTTGGTGGAGGTCTTCACGCTCTGGGTGTCGATCACGCCGGCCGACGGCTGAGCGGCGCGTCCGGCCTTGGCGCGGGCCAGTCCGGTGAGCTGGTAGTTGAGCTGGGTGAAGATGCCATCGCCTGTCCAGGCGGTGAAGTAGCCGTAGACGGTCTGCCAGGGCGGGAAGTCATGCGGCAGATAGCGCCAGGCGATGCCGGTGCGGTTGACGTAGAGGATGGCGTTGAAGATCTCCCGCAGGTCGTAGGTGGGTTTGCGTCCCCCGACGCCAGCGTCGGTGCGAGCCTGGCGCCAGGCGTCCAGTCGTGGTGCGATCAGCGCCCAGCGGGCGTCGGACAGGTCGGGGGGGTAGGCAGGTCGTTCGGCCATACAGGCTGTCTACTGTGGATTACATGGCGGATCGCACTTGGGGTCCGCCGATTCCCGAACTTTGTGAACCAGACACGATCTGCGGATCAAAGCAGGGCATCTCGTATCGGCATCAATCAGGTGAACCTGGTCCCAGTGGTGATCATTCGACCCTGCTGACGCCTCGCCGACCAGGCCCACGAAAGCAGCAATCCGTAGCAGGAATAATCAAAACGCCCAGTAAGCGGCCCCATCTACTCACACTGGGCCTGCGCGCGTACACCGAGACCGGGGTGATCGGACGCCCCTCACTTGCTAGCGGTGAGAAGGGGCGGATGGTCCTCGCAAGCCTCGCTGCGAGCTTCAAGAGCACCTTGGACCACCTCATCGCGGGGTAAGGCGGAGCGCGCCGTGATAGCCCTGTCGACCCGCATGACCTCGTGCCGGCGACATCCAGGCCAGCCGACGGTGACGCCGAACGGGTGGTAGGCGAACCGTGGCCAGGCTGATATCGCCACCGCCGGAGCATCACGCCTTCCCGCCGGACACTTCCCAGCCGCGATAAGCGCGGTCGGCATAGACCCGCGCGCGGGGCGCTGAGCACTCGACTACCCCGCCGAGATCAGCAAGGCTGACCAGGCCCGACCCTGGGGTCGTCGAGCGGACCGTGCGCTGAGTCCAGGGCACCGGTGGCTTCCTTCTCCTAGCTGGCAACCGCGTGGGTGAACGTCAGCCGCTTAAGGAGCAGGGCGCGGACGTCGGGATCCTCGGCGGCGTTCGCGCGGCAATGGGTGACTTGGTCGCCAGCCCTGCTCGACGGTCTGCCCGCCGCGATTGTCAGAGGCATGTCAGCGTTCGCATCCGCCGCTGCCCGACACTGGGAGTAGCGACGTTAACTCACGTCTGTCACTACAAATTGCGTGGGCGGAACGCGGGCCGTGCGCACCGGGCATCGATCGGGCTGTGAGGAGTCACCTGGTGAAACGATTGATCGTCGATACCCACGCATCGTCCTGCTACTTCCGCACCTCAGTAGGCGGCGACGCTCGCAAGGCGCTGGTGCAGATCACCGAGCCGTGCAACCTGCACTGCGCTCACTGCTTCGTCTCCTCCACCGAGGCTGGCGCGGACCTGCCCCTGACCGTCTTCACGGAGACCGTGCTGCCTCAGTTACTCGCTGCCCGGGTTGAGCGCATCACCCTGACCGGCGGGGAGCCGTTCGTGCACCCCGAGGTCCTCGGCTTCTGCCGAGCGGTGCGCGCCAGGGGCCTACCGGTTGGCATATGCACGAACGCTACCCAGACCACGGACGCCCAGATCGCCGAACTGGCCGCGCTCGGCGGAGTGCACATCAACGTATCCTTCGACGGCTTCCGCCCTGAGAGCCACGGCAAGTTCCGCGGCAACCGCGCCTCCTTCGACACAACGGTCGCTACCACCCGCAAGCTCGCGGCAACAGGACTGCTGCAGGGCCTTCTCTCGACGCCGAACGCGCTGACCAACCCGGCGGAGTTCGCCGACTTGTGCGCCTTCGCTGTCGAAATCGGCGCGCAGTACGTGCTGATGAACCCGCTGTCGTCATTCGGCCGAGGCGTCAAGAGTCAGGCTCGTCTCGCCGCGCCGGATCAAGTGATGACGGCCATCCGTGCCGTCACCGACCGGTTCGCCGACCAACTCGACGTCGTACAGATCCGATTCCCGAACGACAGCCTGCCCTTGGGCGGCTGCGACGCCGGAAAGCTGATCTACGTGTACACCGACGGGCAGGTAGCGGTCTGCCCCTACCTGGTCTTCGCCGCCCGCACCCCGGCCTCTCGCTACCCCGACAGCGACTTCCTCGTGGGTAACATCCTGCGCGAGGACGTCGCCGCGGGCCTCGGCGGCTACGACTTCCACGCCCGCTACACCGTCGGTGCCAACGTCACCTGCGGTAGCTGCACAATGAACAGCAGCTGCGGCAAGGGCTGCCCGGCGGCGATCGTGTCCCGCGGTGGACTCATCGGCGACCTCGATGATGAGCAGTGCCCGATCACCCCCGCCCCCGGCCAACCCCTGCTCCCACTGGCCATCGTCCGCCAGTGAGCAGGCTGTTCATCGCGATCGAGGGCCCCAACGGCGTGGGAAAATCCACGATCGCGACGCTACTTGCCGACCGGCTCTCACAGACCAGCCCGTACAGGGTGCACCTGACCAGCGAACCCACCGGCACCCCACTCGGCCAGCTCCTGCGCCACAGCGAAGCCGTCATGCACGGCCGCGCCCTGGCCCTGGCGCTGGCCGCCGATCGCGCCGCGCACGTCGAGACGGACATCGTTCCCGCCCTCAACGACGGCCGACACGTGGTGACCGACCGGTACGTGCAGTCGTCTCTGGTCCTGCAGCGCATCGACGGCCTCGAACTCAGCGAAATCTGGTCCTACAACCGGTACGTGCTGCCTGCCATCTCCTTCTACCTGGAAGACCCCCCCGACGTCATCGCAGCTCGCCTCGCTCAGCGCCCTGAGCGGACCCGGCTGGAAACCACCGGATCACCGGACACGGAACTGCGCTTGTACCGGGAGGCCGCCTGCCACCTGCGTCGACACGGATGGACGCAACACATCGTCGACTGCCAGGGGCGCACCCCGGACAACGTCGTAGCAACTATCCTCGACCTGCTGCCCCGCGCCGACCAACGAAGCTGAGCCTACGTGCTGTCCGTGTTAACCCTGAATGTGTAAGCCGCCGCGCTACCGCGTGCCCGCCGGCTGCTGGCCTGGCTCGACGCCCGCGACGACAACCTGATCATCCTCACCGAAACCAGCAACGGACCCGGCACCGCATACCTCCTCGAGCAGTGCCGCGCCGCCGGCCTGGACGTGACCCACGCCCCTTCACCGGACGGTGACCGCGGCTGCGCCATCGTCAGCCGCCTACCGACCACCGCCCGCCCGGACCTGCTCGCCGGCGTGACCCTGCCCGGCCGCGCCGTAGCGGTTACGGTGAACACCGACCCTGCCGTCACGGTGCTCGGCCTGTACGTGCCCTCCAGCGACCGGGCACCGGCAAGGGTCGCCAAGAAACGCGCCTTCCTCACCAGCGTCATCGACGGCCTGCGCGGCCTCACTGACGACCAGCGCGCCCATCTGATAGTCGGCGGGGACTACAACGTGATCAGCCGGGACCATCGGCCACGATACCCCGGCTTCCTATCCTTCGAGTACGAGTTCCTCGACGCGCTGGAACAGCTCGATCTGGCGGACGCCCATCAGCGGCTACACCCCACAACGCAGGCGCACAGCTGGGTTGGCCGTCGCGCCAACGGCTACCGCTTCGACTACCTACACACCGGTGCCGCCCTCACGCCGCATCTCGCCAGCTGCGACTACCTACACCAGCCCCGCGAACGTCACCTGTCCGACCACGCCGCCGTCGCGGCCACCCTCCGCCTGACCGTCGACCACCGGACCGTCGTCAGCGCGCCGCTGGCCGAAGCCGCAGCCCTGTTCTAGCCAGCTGCCGGCGCGACGGCGCGCAGCAACGAGTCGTAGGTGTCGGTAGTGCGCCGCACCCCCACCCCCAGCGACCGGACCAAGCGGTCCAGGTGCTCCTGCACCCTCTGGCCTGACTCGTCGGCACCGACAAGCGCCTCGAACTCAACGAACGCGCCCAATCCATCGACGCTATCCAGGCACACCGACACATCGCCCCACCGGCCACTGCGACGAGTCTTGGCGATCCGCACGGTCGGCACGAAGCCCATTGCCAACAGCGCGGCGTGCATCTGCTCCCGGTCCGCGACCACGGTCTCGTGCTCCAGGCACACCATCTCGTTGTCAATCGGCCGCTTCACCGTGAACAGATGGCAGCCGTCCTGAGTTCGCAGCCGCGCGAACGGCACCCCAACCTTCGACATGCCGTACCGCCACATCGACGGCGCATAAGCCTGATCGTCCTGCCGCACCGACGCCGACAGTCGCACACCCCGGTGGCGGAGCGCCTCCACTAGCGACGACTCATCATCGACGCGGTACTTCACCTCGACCTCGTGAACGGCCACCACTGGTGACGTCTGCACCAGCGCAGCCTAGCCACATACCGCCGCCACGGACACCAGCGCATCCGTGTCGGTGCCTGCACGCATGCATCTGCGGAGTGCTGGCAGCCGGGATCCACCTTCCGCTCAGTCAGCTCCGATGGCAGCTACGGGCGGCCGCTATCTGGGAGGGCCGCTGGTGGGGGAACGACATCGCGCGGCGATTGCGGCGTGGGGCAGGCCCGGGCGCGCATCAGGTAATGCAGCACCATCAGGGGAGCCACGCCGGCCGGGTACCAGGCCAGGTCGACGGGGTCGAACTGCACACCCAGCGCCAGCCTCGCCGCCAGACTCCGCGCCGACAGCTCGGCCGGCACCCCGGTCAGCTGCGCGCACTCCACTACCCAGCAGAACACGGTGGCGACCGTCCCGGCCGGCACCGGCGCCATCCGCGGCCACAGGAACAGCACCCCGGCCCAGACCATCGACGCGTACAGCGCGGTGCCCGAGTACTGCCGCAGTGCCCCGTCGTCAACGACGCGGATCAGCAGTGCGAGGCCCAGGAACAACAGCGCGGCCACCGGCATGAGCAGCCGCACCGTACGGGCCGTGATCGACATTCTCGCGATGGTAGCCACCCCACCAACGGTGCGTTCGCGACTTGCCTGCCACTACCCGCCATCTGCTGAGGTGGAATCGGCTGGCGTCCGCACCCGATGGGTGGTGAGGTGGCGGGGTGAAAGGCTGGAAGAGCCGCGGGCGTAGTAGGAAGCAGGCCGTCCGCCGGCTGCCGGTGTGGTATCTCGACGAGGGGTTGCCGGTCATACGACCTGACCGCCATGACGTGCTCGTGACGGCGTCGATTGGACCTGCCGGTGAGCTGGTGGCTCTGTGGTCGACAGCGGAGAACGAGGCGGCGCTGCGGTCGGTCACAACTCAACCGGGCTGGGCCACGTTCCCTGACCCGACGACCGGCCAACCGGTAGCTGCCCGGGTGAGCAGGCAGTCGGGGGACACCGTCGATGTCACGCCGCTTGCCGGGCTGTCGCTGGCTCATCCATCGGTTCAGCCGCTCCCTGACGGGCGGGTGCTGGTGGTCGGAGCGCGGTGCCGGTGGCGGGCTGACGGCCCGGACCGCAACGCTGTGGTCTATGACAGCGAGGGTCGCGTCGAGGCCCGGGCGACGCTCGGGGACGGCATCGAGCACGTCTTCGCCACCACCTCTGGGGAGGTGTGGGTGGGCTACTTCGACGAAGGCGTCTACGGGAACTACGGCTGGGGAGACACTCACGCCGCGCCGCCGGTCGGCAGCTCCGGGTTGGTTCGCTTCTCACCCCAGCTCGAACCGACCTGGCGGTTCCCGTCCCACGTGGACAGCAGTTGGGGTGCGATCAGCGACTGCTACGCCCTCAACGTCACCGACGACGCGGTCTGGACCTCCTACTACACCGACTTCCCGATCGTGCAGATCCGGGGCGGCTCCGTCAGCGGCTGGAGCAACCGGGTCGACGGGGGGAAGGCCCTGGCAGTCAGCGGCAGCCGAGTCGGACTGCTCGGCGGGTACGGACCGGATCATGACAGGTTCGTTGTTGGTGAGCTGGCCGGGCGGGCTATGCACGTCGTTGGTGAGTATCAGCTCGCGCTGCCCGATGGCACCCCTCTGCCCGCCGCGGCGACGGCGGTCGGCCGGGGATCGGACCTGCATCTCATCACCCCCGACCGTTGGTATCGGCTGTCCCTGCACGATCTCCCGCACGGTGAGTCGGCCAGGCCTCCGGATGCGCCGATAGTCGGGGTCTGACCGGCGATGCGGTCGCAGTCTTAGGGGTGCACCGGCAGCTTCGTCCAGGAGCTCCCACACCACGTACCGGCCCTGCGCATCGGGGACTGATCGGACGGCGGCGGCCGGATCGGCGTGCACGTCGCTCCCGTCGGCGACCATGACGTTGACGACGGGACGCATGCCGGCCAGGGCCTCGTCGACCATCCGGTCCAGCCGATCATCGGTGACACCCTCTGCGGCGAGCTGCCGGTGGTAGCGGGCGCGGCGTCGTTGTGGTGGCTCCCCCTGACGTGCCGGCGCTCGAACTGACCGCGGCTGCACCTGGCCTGGGGTTCACGTCTCGCCGAAGTATCCCTCCTCCTCACCTAACAGCAGGGGCACGTCGTAGATCGATATGTCTGGCCGGGCCCTGAGGTACCGCACCCGGTGTCGCCACCGGTGGTGCTCGAAGGCCACGTCAGCGTCGATCTCGACAACCGTGGTGGGGTCTACCTGCACATACGGCAGTGGTTCGGGCCGGTCCAGTTGCCCGGACCAGGACGGCGGCAGCGGCTGCGGCCAGGGATGCACCGTTGCGCCGCGGCGCGGCAACGCGCGGACCGGGGACAGCATGGCCGCGAGCTCTGCCCGCTGTGTGGGGTTCAGCGGGTGGGTGCGGCCGGTGTATCGCAGCGTTCCTCGCCGGTCGAACCGGCCGAGCAGCACGGTGTCCGGGTCGCGGATGCTGCCGGTCACCCCACCGACGATCGCCTCCGTGGTGATCCGGGTCCGGTACTTCCACCAGCCGCGCCGGCCAGGCTCGTACCGGCCGGTCAACCGCTTGCTGACCACGCCTTCGATGCCGGTGGCGACAGTCCAGTGCGTCAGCCAGTCCGCGACCTGCCGCATGTCCGCGGTCTGCGGAGTGAGGGTGAGCTGCGCCGGCGCGCCGGCAAGCAGCTGTTCGAGCCGGCCGCGCCGCTGCAACAGCGGGCAGTCCAGGAACACCTGTCCACCGGTGTCCGCGAGCAGGTCGAACAGCACGTAGTGGGCGGGGCACTCGCGGGCCAGGCGCAGCAGGTCGCGGCCGGCGGTGACGCGCCGCTGCAGCTGCGCGAAGTTCGTCCGGCCGCCCTGCAACACGATCAACTCGCCGTCGAGCACCGCCCCCGGCGCTATGGCCCCGCGAACGGCCCGGGTGATGTCAGGAAAGTACGTGGTCAGGTTGCGGCCGGCCCGGGATTGCAGATACACGCCATCGGCTTCCCGGAAGGCAATCGCCCGCCACCCGTCCCACTTCGGCTCATGAACCAGCCCCGGGCCCTCGGGCACCTCGTCGACCGGCGCGGCGAGCATCGGCGCGACCGGCCGGCGCAGCACCGGTCCGGCAGCCGCCTCCGCCCGGCCGCGGGCCGGGCTCACCGCCCACGCGGGATGTGAACGCTGATCATGTCCGCCCCCTGCAGATCATGGTGAGGGAGGGACGACCACTCGGGGGTGAAGATCCGCGACAACGAATGCCGACTGCCGCAGCCGGATGCCACCGGGCGGGGGCGCCAAGGTCACCGCCTGGGCGGTCGGGAACCGCTTGGACACGTGCCGGGACGCCTCTTCGTGAGGGTCATGACCTACGGCAGCTGCCCGCATAGCAGAAGGTGGGAGGCTCGCCGTCGGTGCCCTGCCGGACGTACCGGTAGTGGATGACCGCGCTCGCCTGGTCGGTGGCTCCGACGTAAACACCCGTTTGGGGCAGGTCGACAGCTTGGGGCAGCGACCCGTCGGCGCCCGTTTCCACGGGCATCAGGCGGCCGTCGATCGGACCGCCAACGAACCACGCCTCGACTGCCGGCATCAGCCGTCCCCCTTCTGTTTCATCCCCTGCGGGCTACCGCGGGCCACAGCCTCCGCGGCGGGCCGTTTCCGGGCCTACCGCCACCCAGACTGGGGCGGTCGGGGCACCTGTCACCGGCCATCGTCACCATATGTGGGCATCGATCTGTGGGCGAGAGTCAAACATCCACGGCGAGCACCGCCGAGATCGTTCGTCTTGTGGTTGCCCGCCTGTTACGAAATCACCGAACCACGGCCATACTCATCGGAGACCGTCAACGTCCCTGCGGGCGGCTCAGGAGGTCCCCATGAGGCTGGCTCGACTCTTCCCACCGCACCTGGGCCTACGGCAAACCCGCGCCGCGGCAACCGCGATGGCAACGATCGCAGGAGCCTGCCTCATCAGCGTCGGCGCCACACCGGCCGCGGCCACGCCTCCGGGCATCCCCTCGAAAGCCACCGCACAGTCGCAGCTGAACGCGCTGACCGTCGCCGCGCAGGGTTCCACCAGTGGCTACTCCCGGGACCTGTTCCCGCACTGGATTACCATCAGCGGCAGCTGCAACACCCGCGAGCAGGTCCTCAAGCGCGACGGCACCTCCGTGGTCGTGGACAGCTCCTGCGTGGCCACCTCCGGTCGCTGGTACAGCCCGTACGACGGCGCCACCTGGTACGCCGCCTCCGACGTCGACATCGACCACGTCGTGCCCCTGGCCGAGGCGTGGCGCTCCGGTGCCAACTCCTGGACGACGAGCCGACGGCAGAGCTTCGCCAACGACCTGACCCGCCCGCAGCTGATCGCGGTCACCGACAACGTCAACCAAGCCAAGGGCGACCAGGACCCTTCGACGTGGCAGCCGCCGCTGTCGTCCTACCGCTGCACGTACAGCAAGATGTGGATCACCGTGAAGTACAGCTGGGGCCTGTCCCTGCAGTCGTCGGAGAAGTCGGCGCTGCAGAGCATGCTCAACACCTGCAGCTCCTGACCGCGCAGTCTGCTCCCGGCTACCCATAAACCATGCCATGCGGATCCGCAAAACACGTTCGTAGCCGGGCGAGTGACTGCTGGTCGTCCCTAGCACCCGGAAGCTTTCGTTCGATTGAGCCTCCTCGCCGAAGATTTGACTTTCGATCGTCGATTCAGCGGATTGCTGCGATGGCCCGGCTGTCGATGGTGAAGCTGACGGGGCGTACCATTTCCCCGGCTCAAGCTAAAACCAACGAATTCGCTGGGAGTGACCGCCATGGCTCGGAAAGTGATCACCGTCCTGACCGACGACCTCGACGGCGGAGCGGCGGACCGGACCGTCGAATTCAGCTTGGACGGCGTCGCCTACGCCATCGACCTGTCCGACCACAACGCCGGCGCCCTGCGTAAGGCCCTCGACGTGTACATCACCGCGGGCAGGCGGATTGGGCGGGGAAGCATCGACTCGGGTCGGTCGACGCGGCGGTCGACGCGTCCCGCGACCTCCGGCAGCAGCAGTCGTGCTCACACTCGCGCGATCCGCGAATGGGCCGCCGAGAACGGCTACCAGGTCTCCGAACGGGGACGCATCCCGACCTCCGTGGTGGAGGCGTACAACAACCGCTGACCGTACGGGCAGCTCACCACGCTGCCTGCAAGCGTCGTTCGCATCCGGCTCCGGGGCCGATCGGGCGGCGGGACGCACCCGCAGACAGGCACTAAGAACTCCTAACTCTTTGAGTGTTGGAGTCGTCGCCAGCAGACGATGGCGCAGGCGAGGGTGAGGACTGAGGGTCATCTGCGCCTCGATTGTGAATCCGCCTTCGCCCAGCCACGCCGCCACTTTGGGCGGATTGGCGACGGTGGACGTGAACCCTCATCGGGTGGCCGCCGTAGCCCTTCGTCTGCAGCCGTGATTCGTCGCCGACGTGGAAGCTGAGCAGTAGCGGGCTACCGGGACGCAACACCCGCCGGAAGTGCGCGAAGACGGAGCCGACCTGGTCGTCGGGGATGTGAATCAGTGAGTACCACGGCGGGGTGTGGCGACGAGCTCCGCGGCCGGTCCCATCAGCCGGCCTTCTCCATCAGGGCCGTGGCCGCCATCTTGCCCAGCTCGTTCGACGCCAGCGGGCTGTCCCCGGTCAGGACGTTGCGGTCGCGGGTCGTGGCGCCGGTTATCTCCTCCTCGTTGGCGAGAGTGATGCCGTCGGCCTCGAGCGCGGCGCCAAGGAGCCAGGGCATGTGGCCGGGTAGGTAGCCGATGTCCACGTTCGGCCCCGCGTCGGCCGCGTCGGGGAAGGCGCACATCGAGTATCCGGCAAAGGGTGAGGAGACCCGGCCGATGGATGCGGCCAGGAACGCGGCGGGGCCGTGGCATAGGGAGACGATCAGCTTGTCCTCGGCCAGCGCCCAGTCGAGAGCGCTCTGGACGTCGAGGCTCTCGTTCAGGCCGAACATCGCCCCGTGGCCGCCCGGGATGAACACTGCCAGGTAGTCGGACTCACCGCCGAGTTCCTCCTTGACGACATCGCCCAGCATGTTGGGCGACTTGAACTTCGTGCGAAGCGCCCTCCAGGTCTTGGTGACGGCATTGTCCTCCTTCGGGAACGCCCACCACTCGAACTTCGCCGGCGCGCCGGTGAGCGTCGCCACCTCGACCTCGAACCCGGCCTCAAGCATGTGGTGTAACGGCAACAGGGTCTCGACCGGGTGGTTCCCGGTCGAGAACATCGTGCGGTTCTGCATCAGCAGGTACCGTTCCTCGCTCGCGATCGCGAGCACCTTCCAGCGTCCACCGGCGTACGCACCCGGCTCGGTGGCCAAGCCGTCGAAGTCAGTCTTCGGCGACGTGTACTGACTCAACGAGTACGCAGAGGGAAAGAAGGCGTTGTCCTCGGCCGGGTCCGGGGTTGGCTTGCGGTCGTTCTCCTGAGTGTTCCCGCTCATGCCAGCCCTTCTCGAGTTGATCGGTGGCCCGTAGCCACGGGGACAGGTCGCCTGAGCCAGTACCCCGAAGTGAGCGTCCTACGCGCTTCGCCGGATGGCGAAGGAAGCGAGGCGCCGAGTCATGTTCCGTTTGTCGAACCCTGAGCGGACACCCGTCTGGGAACCTGCGGACGAAGACGTCGGTGTAGGCGCCGGTGCAGGTCATCGGGACTGTCCCTCGCTCTTCTCGGTGGCGGGGGAAACCCTGGCGCGTAGCGGTCACGAGGGGGCACGAGACGCAACCGGGACAGCCACCGGCCCCAGGCGTTTCGGGCATCACGGTCGGGTTGAGCGCGCCCTTCCAAACTGACGCTCCGCGCCGCCCACCACCGAGCAGTCCGCATCTAGTCCGCAAGAGGTCGACGGGCGACGGCGGAACGGTGTGAGATACCGAGAGGTATTGCCGCTGCTAGACCACCATGTGCCCAGGCCGGCGGGACGGGCAGTTTGATCTCGTAATGCGTAGGTCTATGCGATCGTCAGGCGGGGCTGGGGCAGGAGGCTTGGTCAATGTTGCAGCTTGTCTGCCGCCTGGCTCATGCTGTTGGACGTGAGCAAGCCTAGGAGGAAGCGGCCCGGGTGGCGCGACCCGCGCCGCATACGCTCGGCTGCTCCCCAGCCCCACCGCGTCCGCCTCCGCCCCAAGTGCTGGTCAACAACGCCGGGGTGAACCGGCCGCAGCCAGCGTTGGCGGTGGACGAGGCGGCCTGGGACGAGGTGTTGGAGACCAATCTCAAGGGAGTCTTCTTCCTCTGCCAGGCCTTCGCCAGCCGCGCCGCGGCCCGGACAGAGCATCCGGCCGGCGGCTCGGCGATAGTAAACATCGGCTCGCAGGCCGGTTCGGTGGCCATCGAGGAGCGGGCCGCGTACTGCGCGAGCAAGGGCGGACTGGAACAGCTGACCAAGGTGCTCGCCATCGAGCTGGCCGGCAGCGGCATCCGGGTCAACGCGGTGGCGCCGACCTTCGTCCGGACCGACCTCACCCGATCCACCCTCGAGCGGGCGGATCTGCGGGACCGGCTGTTGGCCAGGATCCCGATGGGCCGGTTCGCCGAACCCGACGAGGTGGTCGGGGCGGTAGCCTTCCTGGCCGGCCCGGCCGCCGCGATGGTCACCGGGCGCACCCTGGCGGTGGACGGAGGCTGGACTATCTGGTGAGCGCGAGGAGTGAGCCGGGTTTGCGAGCCCCGCAGTCGCGAACGAAAGGGTGGCTCGGTGAGCGCGAGGAGTGAGCCGGGTTGGGCCGGGGTTGTTGGCCTGCGGCTCGAACGGATCGTGGAACCGTGAGCGTGACCAGTGATGACGTGGCGCGGGTGGCCGGGGTGTCCCAGGCAACGGTCTCCCGGGTGCTGCACGGCAGCCCCCGGGTGACCGCCGCGACCCGGGAGAAGGTACTCCGGGCGATGGCGGCCACCGGCTACCAGCCGAACCTGCTGGCCCGGGCGATGCGGACCCGGCGCACCGGCACGATCGGCGTGGTGGTCGCCCGGATAACCAACCCGTTCTATCCGGAGGCGCTGGACGCACTCGGCGAGTGCCTGGCCGCCGCGGGGCAGCGGATGGTGCTCTGGGACTCCGACCGGGCGGGTGAGGACGCTGCGCTGGAGGCGGTCCGGCAGGGGATGGTGGACGGCGTGCTGTTCACCACAGCCACCGCCGAGTTACGGACGTTGGCCGAGGCGCTGGCCCGAAAGGCGCCGGTAGTGCTGTTCAACCGGGGCATCCCGGGGCAGGGTGCGACCAGGTGACCAGCGAGAACGAGTACGGCGCCGGGGCCGCAGCCCGGCATCTGGTCGAGCTCGGACACACGTGGATCGGCCTGATCGACGGGCCGCCGTTGGCGAGCACCGCCCGGGACCGGGCGGACGGGTTCCGGCGTACTCTCGCCAAGCTGGGGGTTCCGGTGGACGAGCGGCTGCGCCGTGACGGGGACTTCTCGCACGACGGGGGACGGCAGGCGATCCGGGAGCTGCTCGCCCTGCCCAGGCCGCCCACCGCGGTGTTCTGCGTCAACGACCTCTCCGCGTTCGGGGCGGTCGATGGCGCCCGGGAGCTGGGCGTCGACGTACCGGGCGGGCTGTCCGTGGTCGGCTACGACGACGTCGCGATGGCGGCCTGGCAGAGCTACCGGCTCACCACGGTGAGCCAGCCGCTGTCGCGGATGGCCGCCCGGGCGGTGGAGTTCCTGCTGGACCGGATTGCCGCGCCGGAACTGCCGGTGCGGGTCGAGCGGTTGGCCGGGGAACTGGTCCGTCGAGCCACCACCGGGCCGGTGAGCTGATGTCCCGCTGTCGGCTTCGGCGACTGACCCGACCCCGATCACTGACCGGGGCGACTGGGTGGCACGGGTGTCGCTGATGGACGAGGTCGAAGCTGTGCGGCGCGAGCTGCGCCTGCCGGCCACCGCCCGGCAGGCCCTGGACCGGTTGGCCGAGGCGGGCGATCGGGCGCCGGTCTTGCTGCCCGCACCGGACCGGACGGACGCGCTGCTTGCCAAGCTGGGTCTGGCCGAGCTCGACCGTCGGGAGATGACCGCTGCTCGGCCGTCGGCCGACCGGCATCCCGCACTGTGGTGGCTGCTCACCCGGTGCTATAACCAGCTCGTCCGGTGGATGGGGGAGGTCGGGCCGTTCCCGGCCTGGCCCTCGCTGCCGCCGGAACTCGGCCCGGAGGCCCGATACCTCTACCCATGGGTCTTCGTCTGTGGCGTGCCCGACGTCCGCCGGTTCCACCGCCGGCGTGCAGTGCCGCCGGAGCCGTCCTGGGGGATCCTCGCCGCGCTGGGCACCCAGATGACGTACCACCGGAGGCTGCGTGGCGAGGGCGGATTGCACACCCAGGATTGGTTGACGTTCCACTTCCGAGGCGCCGTATACGCGCTCGGCCGGTTGCACGTCGAGCGGCTACGGATCTGGTTCGACGCCGACGCCGACCGGGCAGCGGAACCCGGTCCGCGACGCGGTGACCCGGCGCTCGGCCTGCACATCCCGCCAGGGATCCTGCCACCGGAACAGGTCGACGATGCCCTGCACCTGGCCCACGGTTTCTTCGCCCGGCACTTCCCCGACGAGCAGTATCGCTTCGCGACCTGCGTGAGCTGGCTGCTCGACGACCAGCTGGCGGAGTATCTGCCGGCGGATTCGAACATCATCTGCTTCCAGCGCCGGTTTCGGCTGCTGCCGTCGCCCGGGGCCGACGACAACGCCACCATGGTCGAGTTCATCTTCAACCGGCCGCTGTGCGAGTTGGACTCGCTGCCCCGGGACACCCGCCTGCAGCGAGCGGTGATCGACCACATCCGGTCCGGTCGCGTCTGGACCTTCCGTACCGGCTGGTTCGCGTGGTGACGGCGCGGTGGGCGCCACCCCGCGCCTGACCGGAGCCCAGGTCGATGCTGATCAGCCTCTTGCCTGGTACGGGCGACGCCCCTACTATTTTCGATTAGGCGTTCTTGTGTTCCGAATACTGAAGATAGCTTCTTTATCCGCCCGCGCCGCGGCGGCATGCCACGGAGCGTGTACGACAGGAGTCGACATGGCACAGAACGGGCTGGAAGCGGCCATCAGCCGTCGGCGGTTCCTCGCCTTGGCCGGTGCGGTGGGCGGTGCCGCCGCCCTCGCCGGCTGTGGCGGTGGCGGCGGGTCCTCCTCCGGCAACGGCGTCACCTACTGGGTGCCGCCGAACGCGGAACTGCCCCGCATGCAGTCCTTCCTTGCCGGGATCAAGATTGGGTACGAGAAGGCGCACCCGGGCGCCAAGCTCGAGAACGTCATGGTCCCGTGGGAGGACGCGCTCACCAAGTACACCGCGGGTTTCTCCGGCGGCAACCCGCCGGACGTCACCTACCAGATCATTCCGTGGATGAACAAATGGCGCAGCACCGGCGTGCTGGCCGACTTCCGGACCTTGGACAAGGCTTTCACCGACAAGTTCGTGGACGGCGTCAACGCCGACTACCTCAAGGCCGCCGAAGGCCCCAAGGGTGAGCTACTCGGCCTGCCGTACGTCGGCGGCTTCTGGACGCTCGTCGTCAACGAGGCCATCTGGGAGAAGGCCGGCAAGCCAACGTTACCGAATACGTACGACGAGATGATCCCGTTCGCGCAGGCGATGACCTTCGACAAGAAGGGCCGCAAGCTGGGGGAGAGCGGGTACGACGCGCGCAACGTGGAGCACTACGGCATGACCTGGGCGCCTGTCCCGGGCATCCAGGACAACTACCTCTGGCACTACTTCTGGAGCTACGGCTCGGACTACATCTCCGCCGATGGCAAGGACATTGGCTTCAACAACGACGCCGGCCGGGCCGCCCTGCAACACATGAAGGCGATGGTCGACTCCGGAGCGGCCACCCCGCCGAACCTCTATGCCGAGGAAGAGCGGTGGCGGGCAGCGGTGATGACCGGCAAGACGGGGATGGCCTGGTCCGAAGGCTTCACCGTGGAGTACGCCACGAAGAACCCCGAGCTACGCGTCAAGGTGCTGGAGCCGCCTGCGGGACCCGGTGGCGCGTACGTGGTCGGGGCCTGTGGCTTCCTGTCCGTGTCCACCAAGGCCAAGAACAAGGACGGCGCGCTCAACCTGGTCAAGTACCTGGTGGACGACGAGCCGCTGCAGACCTTCAACAAGCTCATCCTCGCCAAGCCGGTGCGCCCGCAGCCGAGCAACTACTATGACGGGCTCGAAGACCCCCGGATGACCAAGTTCATGAACGAGGCGGCCGGCTTGTCGAAGTTCGTCAAGACCACCCGGATCCTGCCGTACCAGCCGCAGGAGTACCTGATGGGCAAGATCAACGACTATCTGCTCGGCCGACAGGACCTGGACGCGATGGTCACCGAGGCGTCGAACCAGATTCAGCAGATGGCCAAGGCGGCGAAATGAGTGCAGTACCGATGGTCATGGACCGCCGTCGCGGACCAGGTGACCGGCGGTGAGCGTCGGAACACCGGCCCGGACGCCGGCCCCCTCGAACTCGAGGGGTCCGGCGTCGGCGCGCTCCGCCCCGACGGCCCGGCGGGCGCCCCGGTCGATTCGGCGTTCGTTGCTCGACCTGGCCCAGGCACTGCCGTTCCTGCTACCCAAGGCCGCCGTGTTCGGGCTGTTCGTGCTGGTGCCGTTCGGCTACACGATCCTGCTCACCTTCCAGCAGGGCTCGCTGCTCAGCGGGCTGACCTACGCCGGCCTGGAGAACTACCGGACGGTGCTGACCGACACCCTGTTCCGGCAGACCCTGGTCAACACCGCCGTGTTCATGCTCATCTGCGTACCGGCGACCATCGTGGTGACGCTGCTGGTGGGCATGCTGCTGTCCAGTCCGGTCCGCGGCATGTCCGCCTACCGTACCCTGATCTACCTGCCGTCGCTGCTGTCCATCGTGGCGACCGGGCTGGTCTGGAAGATCATGGTCGACTCCGAGTACGGCCCGGTGAACAACTTGTTCTCCCAGCTCCTCGGCATCGACGTGCCCTGGCTGACCGACGCCACCGTCACCATGGTCTTCCTCGCCCTGATCACGCTGTGGAGCACCTGCGGATTCTACTCGATCATTTTCATGGCCGGCTTCAACAACATCCCCAACGACGTGCTGGAGGCGGCCCGAATCGACGGCGCGTCCGGCTGGCGGCTGTTCACCAAGATCAAGCTGCCACTGATCCGGCCGGTGCTGCAACTGGTGCTGATCCTTGTCACCATCAACAGCATCCAGGTGTTCGACCTGGTGTACGTGCTGACCAACGGCGGCCCGGGCACGGCCACCTACACCGCGATGTGGTACATCTACCAGAGCGCCTTCAACGGTGGGTCCCTGTCGTACGCCGCCACCATGAGCATCGTGCTGCTGCTTGTCACGGCCGTCATCTCGGCCGTCTTCATCGGCCGGACCCGATCGGATGGTTCCGACTATGAATGAGGTCCTGACCCCGCGGCGGCGCCGACGGCGCCACTCAGCCGGCGAACTGGTAGGCACCCACGCGTTCGGGTCGCTGGCCGTTGTGCTGTGCGCTGGTCCGATCCTGCTGGTCGCCTTGGCGTCGTTCCGGTCGACTCTGTTCTCCGACCTCTCGCCCGCCCCGGAGAACTGGACCCTGGCCAACTACAGTGCGCTGCTCGGCGACCCGGTGGTGCTGCGTTGGATCGTGAACAGCCTGCTGGTCGCCGCGGCGGTCACCGCGCTCACCGTTGTCGTGGACGTGCTGGCCGCGTTCGCCTTCGCGAAGCTGCGGTTCCCGGGCCGGACCGCCGTCTTCGGGATGTTGCTGGCCACCCTGATGCTGCCGTTCTCGGTGACCCTGCTCCCGACGTACCTCATTGCCAGCCGGCTGAACCTGGTCGACACCTATGCGGGCCTGATCGTGCCAGCCATCGCCGGGCCGTTCGGGGTCTACCTGCTGCGGCAGTTCATCCTCAAGATCCCTGAGTCGCTGATGGACGCGGCACGCATCGACGGCGCCTCGACCCTGCGGATCTTCTGCAGCGTGGTGCTGCCGCTGTGCCTGCAGCCGATGGCCGTCCTGGCCATCTTCGTCTTCGTCGCCAACTGGAACAGTTTCCTCTGGCCGCTGCTGATTACGCAGTCGGACGACGTCAAGACGATCCCGGTGGGGATGGCCGTCACCAACACCCAGTTCTCGGTGAACGTCAACGGAATCACGGCGATGGCGATGCTGAGCCTGGTGCCGATGGCGGTGCTGTTCCTGTCCTTCCAGCGCTATTTCATCCGAGGCGTGCTGGCCGGGGCGTTCAAGGGCTGAACCGACGGTGGCGGTACCTCGCCTGGCTTGTCGGGCGCGGGGCGGGGCCGCTATCCGTTCGCTCGTGCTGCTGTCTCGACGTCTCGCAGAGAAGCAGAATTTGGGACGATGACCCGGTCGAAGACCTGCACGTCGGCCAGCGGCCCGCGTAGAAGTCGCCGTTGCCGGCGTTGCGTAGGTTTGATCCCATGTCCGCTTCCCCGGTCAAGATCAGTCTCATCGCCACATACGCGCCAGGAGCGCGGTCAACCGCCTAGTCGACTCCCTCGACCGGCAGACCCTCCCCGCCGTCGAGTTCGAGGTGATCTTCGTCGACGATGGTTCGCCGGATGACACCCTCGAGCGGCTGCACAGGATTACGATTCTCGACATCGACATCGACATCGACACCGCGCGGCTCGGCCGGCCGCTGGAAGACACGGTGTGGGACCTGCGGACCCGCACCAGTTGGTGCGGCATGGGGCGCAAGGGCGCTCTCGGTTACACCGGCCCGGCACGACCGTGGCTGGTAGCCGGGCGGGCGGCCGTCGCTTACTCGAACACCACCGGTGGCCTGTCGGTGGATCTGGCCGGGAACCTGCGCACGTTCGCCACGGATGCCAAGCCACACGGCCCGGCCGGTGCGGTCACCGCGTTCTCCGTTCCGCTCGTCAACGCCACCGCGTCCGGGCCCCGCCGGCGTACCGGCCGACCTGGCCGGGATCCCGGAGGATGTTGATGAGGCCACGGTCGGCGTCGAGGCGATCGAGACTCTAGCCAAGATCGGCGACCTGCGGGCGCGCGTGGTGGCGGGCGGCCAGGAGGTCCGCCCGGTCGGCGGAGCCGAAATGGCTCCGGTCGCATACGTGCTCTACGCCCGCAGGAATGACAAGCTCGCCCGGACACGGGCACGACTGCTCGTGACTCCCGGCGGCCTGGCCACCTTCCACTGACCCAGCCCGAAAGCGTGGCCTGCGGTGGCCCGGGAATGTCGCTCCGGAGCGAGCGGAGTCGGATCGGGTCAGCGACGGTGGTCGATGTCCATGGTTCTGCCTACTGGGAGGCGAAGCAGTCGGCGACGGCCATCCGGATCCGGCGGGGCCGGTCCGGGACGAAGATGTCGATGGTCGCCTTCGCCGGCCCGCCGTTGTCGGTCAGCTCCCAGCCGGTCGGCTCCTCGAATCCCGGGTTGACCAGGGCGAAGCCGATCGACTCCAGGTGATCGAAGCCGACGTCGACCCGGGCGTCCGTCACGTCTTCGAGGGTCCGCAGGCGGATGGTGAGCGTCGCCGCCGCCTTGCCGGCCAGAAGTGCGGTCAGGTCGATCGGGCCCTGGAGGCTGTTTCCCTGGATCCACAGCGGCCACGGCTCGTGGTGGATGTCGCAGCTCCACGCCACCTCGTCGTCGACCAGGATCTCCTTCACGATCCGGCCCTCGCCAGGGGTGCTGGCTGAGAACTCGTCGAAGTGCCAGAACGAGAGCTCGTAGCGGGCCGCGTCCGGATCCGGGTAGATCACCTGGCTGGCCTGGGCCCAGGCGCCCGCCGCGACCGGGATCTCGGACGGGAGGGCCAAGCTCAGCCGGCCGACGCCGTACATTGCCTTGTTGTCTGAGGACAGGGTGGGTGCGTCGTCGAGCTGGGTGCCGTACGCGATGACGCCCGCGATTCGACCCTCCGCGGCGCAGCGCAGGCCGGTGTCCACGGCCTTGCGTACGTACGTCTCGTTGGGCCCGAGTTGCGCGGCCAGGAACCGGCCGGCGTAGACGAGCAGCACGAGGTCCAGCCCGCGGGGACCGGTCTTGGCGAGGATCGCGTCGAGTGACCGCCGTACCGAGCTGGCGTCCTGGGTGTTGTTGTTAGGGCCGTCGAGGAACGGGTAGATCACGCCATCGACGTAGGGGGCGTACTTGTCGAGGAACGCGTCGTTGAGCGCCACCCGGTAGTAGACGCAGGTGAAGAAGCCCAGGTCGGGGTTGATCTCGCGCTGGATCTGCTGCATCTTGGCCATGTAGTCGGGCGTGAACAGCTGGGCGTTCACCTCGAACTCGAAGTCGTCGATCGCCCAGGCGGTCAGGTTTGGGTACCGGACGGAGGCCTCGGCGACGGCCCGCGTCCAGGCGAGGTAGTCGGTGAGGTACGGCCGCGATGCCCGCCCGTTCTCGTCCGTCTCGGACGGTGGCACCAGGTACGGCCAGACGTCGATGCCGGCCTCGGCAGCGGCCGGAAGGAACTCCTCGCACAGGTCGTCCCAGTCCGTTGGGCTGTCCCAGATCCCGAACAGGTACGTATTGATGTGCAACTCGCGCAGTTTGGCGATCAACGCGGGCGTGTCGATGTGGCGGTAGCCGTCGGCGCGCGGGCGGCTTTCCCGCACCGCGGCGCCGACGGTGTTCCCACCCACCAGGGCCGCCCGGACGCCGCCGGCGGGGATCCATGGACGGGGCCGGTCGTTCGTGTCCGGCGATGGCATGGCCAGCTCCCTCCCGCAGCCGACCGTCGGGTCCCGCCCGGTTGCGGTGCCCGGCATACTCGGCCCATCTCTTCGGTATATCGAAATTACGAACTGAATGCTGGATGTTACCGTAGGGCGGGCCGGTGGCTGGCGCAATGCTCCGGTCAGGCTAGTTCGAAGGTGGCCTCCACCTCGACCGGGCTGCCGGTCGGCAGCACGGCGACGCCGATCGCCGCCCGGGCGTGCCGACCCACCTCTGGGCCCAGGACGCGAAGCAGGCACTCGGTCGCCGCGTCGGCCACGAGGTGCTGGTCGGTGAACGCCGGGTCGCTGGCTACGTACACGGTCAAACGGACCGTGGCGGCGATCCGGTCGAGGCTGCCGATCTCGGACCGGACGGCGTCGAGGACGTTGACCGTGCACTGCCAGGCGCACCGGCGGGCCTCGGCCAGGTCGATCTCGGCGCCGACCCGGCCGCTGGCGATCAACCGGCCGTCCGCGCCGACCGCGGTCTGGCCGGAGCTCACCAGTAGGGATCCGAACCGGCCGGTCAAGGCGATGCGGGGGCGTTCGCCGGGTGCGGGTGGCCCGCTCGTCTGCGCGGCGGCGAGGCGTACGTCGGCGGTCACGATGCTCCTCCTTCGGTTATGGAGAGAACAACATCGCATACTGGGAAGTCGGGGGAGGAAGCTGAGTCCGTCCGCGGGCTCCGCTACCTGATGGTTACGGCCGGTACAGTACGGCTCAACAAGGGAGGAACCGGTATGGCGATGCCTGAGCAGGTTGGCGCCGCGGAAGATCGTGCGCCGTCTCCGGCGGTGGATCGCGGATTGACAGTCATCGAGCGACTGGTGGCCTCAGACGAGGAGATGACTCTCACCGCGCTGGCCAAGGCCACCCGAATCCCCCTGGCGACCTGTGCCAGCATCGTCTACACCCTGGAGCGGCGGGGATACGCCGCCCGCCGGGTGGTCGGCCGCAGTCATTTCTGGCGCCCCACGCTGCGCCTGTACGGCCTGGCCAGTCAACTCGTACGCAAGATCGACCTGTCCTCGGTGGCGCAGCCGGAGTTGCGGGCACTCGCCGATGAGCTTGACATGCCGGCGCACATCGGGGTGCTGGACGGCGCCACGGTCGTGTACGTAGCCAAGGCAGCCACCGGGGGCTTCATCCAGTTCGACACCTACCCCGGGAAGGTGTCGCCGTTCAACCTGACGGCGCTGGGCCGGGCCATCGCCGCGTATCTACCAGAGCACGAGCTCGCCCCGCTGCTGTCGCGGCTGGTCGTCGGGCGCGGTCCGGCGGCCGGCGATGGCAGTGCGGCGGCCTTCCGTGCGCTGCTGGACGACGTCCGATCCCGCGGCTACGCGGTGGAGGACCAGGAGGAGCAGGCCGAGGTGGCCTGCGTGGCCGCCCCGTTCTTCGACGCCGAGGGGCGGGTCGCCGGCTCGGTCGGGATTACCGGCTTCGCGCGCGACCTGGTTGGGGAGCGGCGGGACAAGGCGGTGGCGGGCGTGCGGCGGGTCGCGACCCAGGTCTCCCGTCGGCTGGGATGCCCGGCCACGGCATTGCCACGGCCCGAGGTCGTCTCATAGTATTCGGATTACCGAAGCTTTATCCCGGATACTGAAGGATGGCGCCCGTGGCGTCCACCGTTCGCTGGGCCGATGCCAGTCGTCAGGCGCTGGCCGAACAACTACCCGAGGCGGTCGTCCTGCTGCCGGTCGGCGCGACCGAGCAGCACGGCCCGCACCTGCCCACCGGCACCGACGCCCTGATCGCCGAGGCGGTATGCGACGCCGCCGCTCGCCGGGCGGCGGCCCGCTCGCCCCGCCCGCTCATCGTGGCCCCGTCCATCCCGGTCGGTGCCTCCGACCACCACCTACCTTTCGGCGGCACCCTCTCGCTCAGCCCGGAGACGCTGTCGGCGGTGCTGCTCGACCTGACCCGGTCCATCGCCATGCAGGGCGGGAGGCGGCTGGTCCTGGTCAACGGGCACGGCGGCAACGTGGGCGTCTGCCATGCCGCCGCCGCGGCCGCCAGCACCCGGTACGGCCTTGCGGTCGGCCACGTCGACTACTGGCGGACGGCCGAGGCGGAACCGGACGTTCCGGTCCCCGGACACGCTGGCGAGTTCGAGACCTCACTGGTTCTGGTGCTGCGCCCCGAGCTGGTGGGGGAGCGGGCCGGGCGCAGTCGAGTGCCCGAGCCGCCCGCGGTGCCGGGCGTCGACCTGCACACCGCCGAAATGTGGCAAGCAATCGACGGATACACCGACCGGCCGGAGGCGGCCGACGCCGACACGGGGCGGCGCCGGCTCGACCGGCTGGTCACACTGCTGGCCGACCGCATCGTCGAGATCGCGAGGGTGCTGTGATCGACTTCCATACACACACGCCGGCCTGGCGCACCGCCACCTGGCTGGGCGGTACGCCCTTCGGCGCCGACGACTTCGTGGCGTTCATGGACACCATCGGGATGGAACAGGCCGTGGTGCTCAGCCACGACGGCCTGTTCGATCCCCAGCCGGAAACCAACGACGAGCTGGCCGCCTTCGTTCGGCAGCACCCGGACCGGCTGCACGGATTCGGCACCGTGCCCGTCCGCGCACGCGACGCCGCCGCCGAGGTGGACCGCATGATGACCGACCTCGGGCTGCGCGGCCTCAAGCTGCACCCCTGGTTGCAGGGCTTCAGCATGCACGAGCGGTCGCTCGACCCGATCTGCGAGGCGCTCACCGCGCACGGCGGCATCCTGCTCAGCCACGACGGCACCCCGCCGTACTCGACCCCGGCGCAGATCGCCGCGCTGGCCCGCCGGCATCCCACACTGCCGGTGGTGCTCGGGCACGGCGGCCTGCACGACTGCTGGCGTGAGGCGCTCGCGCTGACCCGCGAGACGGCCAACCTCTACCTGTGCATCTGCGGCACCCCGCCGTACGCCGCCCGGCAGATCCTGGCCGACGCCCCGGCCGACAAGGTGCTGTTCGGCACCGACGCGGGGCTGTCCGACCGGAAGAGCCAGGACTACGCGGTGGCCCGGGTGGTCGAGATCGACGGGTGGGGCATCACCGACAGCCAGCGTCGGGCCATGCTGGTGGACAACCCGCGGCGGCTCCTGGCCGGGGCGAGCCTGCCGTGAGCGCGCGGAGTGAGCCGGGTTTGCGAGCCCCGCAGTCGCGAACGAAAGGCGGACCTGCGGCGACCATCGCCGCCGTGCACACCCTGCCGGTCAGCCTGCCGGTGCATCCCCGGCTGGTGGTACGCGGCGCCCGGGGCGCGCACGACCGCTCGGACTTCCTGCTCGTCCGCGTCGTGACCAGCGACGACGTGGTCGGCTACGGCGAGGTGAGCGCCACGCCGCTGTGGAGCGGGGAGGACGGTACCAGCGCCGAGCATTTCATCCGTACCGTGCTGGCGCCGGCCATCGTCGGCCGGTCGCTGACGCCGGTTGGCGCCCTGGAATCGCTGATGGACCGGCTGCTGGCCGGCAACCCGTTCACCAAGGCGGGGCTCACGACCGCATTGTGGGACGCGTACGCACGCACCCTCGACGTTCCGCTCGCCGTCGCCCTCGGCGGCCCGTACCGGGACCGGGTGCCGATCAAGCTGTCCCTGTCCGGCGACGGGGCCGAGCTGGACGAGGTGCACCGTGCCGCGCGGGAGCTGGGCTTCCGGGCGTTCAAGGTCAAGGTCGGATTGGGTGTGGACGGCGACGTCGCGCGGGTGGCGCGGGCCCGCGAACTGGTCGGCCCGGACGCCTTCCTCGGGGTGGACGCCAACGGCGGCTGGTCCCGGGGTGAGGCCGTCCGGGCGGTGCGGGAACTCACCGGCTACGGCGTGCGGTTCGTCGAGCAGCCGGTCGCGTCGAGCGACCTGGCCGGATTGCGCGCGATACGCGACATCGGCCTGCCGGTGGTCGCCGACGAGGCGGTCTTCGGCCTGTCGGACCTGGTCGCGCTGGTCCGGGCCGAGGCCGCCGACTGCGTGAGCCTGTACGTGGGAAAGAGTGGCGGGCCGGGCCGGGCGTTGGCCATGGGGCAACTCGCGGCGGCATTCGGCATGAACGCCCTGATCGGATCCAACGGCGAGCTCGGCATCGGCGCCGCGGCCCAGTTGCACGTCGCCTGCGCACTGCCAGCGCTGTCCGCCGAGTTCCCGTCGGACATCATCGGTGCCCACTACTACGCCGAGGACATCCTGGCCCATCCCCTGGACAGCGACGGCACCACCGTCCGGCTCGGCGACCAGCCAGGGCTCGGTGTCGTGCCGCGCCCCGACCTGGTCGACGCCTTTCGATGAAGGACCGGTGAACCCGTGATTGTGGACGTGCACGCGCACACCCCCACCCACCGCGACGCGGTGCCGCCCGAGGAGCGGCGGGTGTTCACCGGGTGGCGGACCGACCGCCCGGTGGTCACCACCAACTCCTGGGCCGACTACGCCGAGGCGATGGCCGCGGCGGACGTCTCCATCGTGTTCAACATCGCGGTGCCCGACCCGCTGGCCGCAACCGGGATGCCGTACCCGCCGGAGCGGACCAACGACGCGACGGCCGAGTTCGTGGCGGCCGATCCGGCCCGCCGGATCGGCTTCATGTCGGTCAACCCGCTGGCCACGGACGTCTTCGAGGAGGCGGAGCGGTGCCGGGAACTGGGCCTGGTCGGGGTCAAGCTGGGCCCGAACTACCAGAACTTCGATCCGCTGTGTGAGCGGGCGCTGGCCTTCTACGCCTGGTGCGAGCGGTTCGGCCTGCCGATCCTGTTCCACCAGGGCGCCTCGCCAATCCGCGCCGCCCCGCTGCGGTACACCTATCCGCTGGTGACCGACGAGATCGCGTTGCGGTTCCCGGAACTGCGGATCGTCATGGCGCACATGGGCCACCCATGGGGCAAGGAGACCGTGGTGACCATCCGTAAGCATCCGCACGTGTACGCCGATGTCTCCTCGATCTACCTGCGACCCTGGGTCTGTTACGAGTCGCTGTTGGCCGCGGTCGAGTGGGGTTGTACGCACAAGCTGCTGCTCGGCTCGGACTTCCCCATCGCCAACACCGCCGAGGCGATCGCCGGTCTGCGCGGGGTGAACGGGATCCTGGCCGGGACCAGCCTGCCCCGGGTCCCAGCAGAGCTGATCGAGCAGATCATCCACGCCGACGCCTTGGGCGCGCTGGGCCTTCCCCGGCCGGCCGCCGCCGGCGTGGCGCCGGCCGACACGGGGATGGCTGGCACCACGCCGGCGAGCGTGGAAGGCCAGCGGTGATCATCGACGCGCACGTGCGGCTGGGCCGCGGCCGCGAGGTGTCCCTGGACGTGGCCGGCCTGCTGTCCACCATGGACGAGCTGGGCATCGACCGGGCGCTGGTGGCACCGGACGAGCGCTGCGTGGCATACCACAACCGGGCGGGCAACGAGCTGGTGACCGCCGCCGCCAAGGAGTCGGCCGGACGGCTGGTGCCGTACGCCGTGGCGAACCCGTGGCGCGGCACCGAGGCGGTCGGGGAACTGGCCTGGGCCCGGGATACGGGTGCCCGGGCGTTGCACGTGGACAGCGTGCTCCAGGGGTTCGATTTGTTGGACGGCCTGGTGGATCCCTTGCTGGAGTTCGCCGCGGACAACGGCTGGCTGGTCTACGTGCGTACCGGCACGCCGCCGAACGCGTTGCCGCTGACGCTGGCGTCGCTGGCCCTGCGGTATCCGCAGATCCCGTTCGTGATGGGGCGCAGCGGGGCGACTGACTTCTGGATCGACGCCGCGCCCGCGTTGCGGCACGCGCCCAACCTGTACGGGGACACCTGTTACGCCCCCTGGGACACGGTGCTCAACGAACTTGGCGCCGATCCCGAGATCGGGACGTCACGGCTGGTGTTCTCCACCGACGCGCCGTACACCGTGCCCCGGGCCGAGCTGGGCCGGGTGCTGGACTGGCCGATCGACAGCTCGGCGCGGGAGCAGGTGCTCGGGGGCAACATCGCCCGACTGCTCGGCTGACCACATCAGCCGGGGTTGTTTCCGATTGGCACCACCCGTAGTATATCCGTAAATCGAAAAATGTTTTCCAAATATCGAATGATCGGTCGGGCGAGACCGCCGACGCGGCACAACGAGGATGGTGGGCGGGTAGATGAGTGTTTCGCCGGCGACGGTCTCCCGTGACGAGCCCGTACCCGACCCGTCACCGGAACCGGACGACCCGGCCGCGCTGGTGCGTGGCGTGTCACCGGTGCTCGAGGTGCCCTTCACCGCAACCGGGGACATCGACGTCGACGGCTTCCGCCGGGTGGTGCGCTACGTCCTGGGCACCGGCGTGAGCAGCATGATGTTCCCCGGCTTCGCCTCAGAGTTCTACAAGCTCGCCGAGGACGAACGGCGGACACTGACCGCCGTGCTGCTCGCCGAGACCGCCCCCCGGGCGGACGTGGCAGCCATCGTCGCGGTGCAGGACCACGCCACCCGCCTCGCGGTGGCCCGGGCCCGCGAGGTGGTCGAGGCCGGCGCCGACCTGATCAACCTGCTGCCCCCGCACTTCCTGGCGCCGTCCCGCCAGGCCCTGGTCGACCACATCCGGGCGGTGCTCGACGCGGTGGCCCCCACCCCGGTCGTGCTCCAGTACGCGCCCACCGAGACCGGAACCAGCCTGGACGATTCGACCCTGGCCGCGATAGCCGCGGCTCATCCGAACCTGCGCCTGGTCAAAGTGGAGTCCAGCCCGCCCGGCCGGCTGATCGGCGAACTCGCCGCACTCGACCCGCCGCTGCCCGCCATCGAGGGGTACGCCGGAGTGCAGCTACCCGACGCCATCCGCCGGGGAGCGGTGGGCACCCAGCCCGGCTGCTCGTTCACCGAGATCTACGTGGAGATCTGGCGGCGGTTCGCCACCGGCGACGAGGCCGGCGGGGAGGACCTGCACCGCCGGCTGCTGCCATACATCTCGTACTGGATGCTCGACACCGAACTCATCATCGCCGCGGAGAAGCGCGTCTCGTACCGGCGCGGCCTGATCGCCAGCGACCTGTGCCGGGCCCCCGCGCACCAGCTGGACGCCGAAGAACGGCGCGTCATCGACCGCTTCCTGGCCGAGTTCGCCGACCTGCTGCCAGACCTGTCCGGCTGACCTTCCGGCACCCGCGACCGATCCACCTCCCGGCCCCATTGGGAAGGAGATGCCGATGAGACCCCGCAAAATCGGCGCGGCGGCCGTCGTCGCCGGCCTCGTGCTCGCCGCCCTCGGCTCGGCCCCGGCCACGGCCGACCCCCCGGCCGACCGTCCGGTGTCAGCCGCCCTGCGCGGCAGCATGGTGGGCGGCAACACCGTCGGTGACCAGATCCGGGAGAAGCAGCCCCGCGCCGATGGGTACCGGCACGTCGACACCCCGCGGCTGATCCGCCAGCTCCAGGGCCTGAATGTCAACTTCTACGTGTTCCAGGTGTGGAGCTCGCCGACCGACTGGGACGACTTGCGCACCGAGTTCGCCCCGGCGGCCCAGGCGGCCGGCATCACGGTGATGCCGTACCTGGTGCCACCGACCGAATGCTGGTACTTCGGCGCGGACGGGAAACCGTTGCCCCGGCTGGTGGACCGGGGCAAATGCTCGGCGCCGTACTACCTGGACTATGTCGCGTGGGCCGAGGCCGTCGCCCGGCTGTCGCTGCAGCATCCAAACGTCACCGGCTGGGCCATCGACGACTTCAACGTCGCCGGCAACGCAGCCAAGTTCACCCCGGACTACATGGCGCAGATCAAGGCCGCCCAGGACGCGATCAACCCGAACATCGGGCTGTGGACCACGGTCTACTACGGTGCCGCCAACAACGACGCCTTCCTCGCCAAGTACGCGCCGTTCATCGAGGGCGTCATCTACGCGTACCACGAATGGGGCAGCAACACGCAAGACGCCCGTCCCGTGCCGGCGGTGCTCGACGAGGTGCTCGGGCACACCGAGGCCCACGGGCTGAAGTTCATCTTCCTGGGGTACGTCGGCCGCTACCTCAACGGCCTGCTCACCCCCACCGCCGAGTACGTCACCGGTCTGGTTGACCAGGTGCTGCCATACATTGAGAGCGGCCGCGTCGAGGGCTTCCTGTCCTATGGCACGCCCAGCGGCGAACTCGGCGAACCCAACAACACCTACCGGGCCGCCAGCGGGGTCGGCCGGCTCAGCCTCTCGGTCGGACCGGCACGCACGACCGTCGGGGAGTACGCCGCCGCCAGTCAGCGGGTGGCGGTCGAGCCGGGTCGGGACGACTACGCCATCAGCTTCGCCGAGCGGGACCAATGGCCGCTGGTGCCCAACCTGATCCGTGGCTACCACACCAAGCAACTGCTGGTCGACGGTGCGGTCGTGTGGCAGAGCGACGTGGTCGACGGAAACGTGCACGACTTCGGCAGGCACACCGTCGATGTCACCGACGCGGTACGCGGCAAGGCGGAAGTCGAGGTGACCCTGCGGCTGTACGAGAGCCGAGGGGTGGGCAACTACCCGGTCGATGTCACCTTCGACGACCTGTCCACGCAGGGGCTTGCTCTGGTCAACGGCGGATTCGAGGACCGGTCCGGCTGGCAGCTCAGCCAGCAGGGGCGCGGCGTGCTGCCGCTGATCGACCGGTGGTCCGAGTACCGGATGATCGAGGCCACCGCCGCGGTGGGCCGCGCCTTCGCCGCCATGGCCGGGAACCCGGCGCACCCGGCGCACCCGATCCACCCGGCCAAGGCGCCGAAGAACCCGCGGGCGATGTACGGCGCCGGCCGGCTCAGTCTGGCCGCACCGTACGACGCCACCACCACGGCCGGCCAATGCGCCAGCGCCACCCAGCGGGTCCGGGTCACCGCCGGCCTGCCCCGCTACGAGCTGAGCGTCTGGCTGACCGACAACTGGGGCAACACGCCGCTGGCCGTGGGCGTACACAACAAGCAGATCCTCATCGACGGCGAGCCGGTCTACACCGTCGGTGCCCACGACGGCTACCCCAACACCTACCTGCAGGGACAGACCCTCAAGGGCCCCATCGACGTCACCGAACTGGTCGCCGGCAAGCCCGAGGTGACCCTCACCATCCGGCTGTGCGAGCTGAAGGACGCGGTCGGCGTACCGCTGGACATGTCCGTCGACCACATCGGGACGATCGGCCTCGCGGTGCACAACCCCGACTTCGAGGAGCCGACCAGCTGGGAGCTGAGTGCCGACAGGGGCATGACCGCCAACCTGGACATCACGCACTGATCGCGGTACCGCGATCTGCCCGGCGCCGGCGACCCCGGCGCCGGCACACTGGTCTCCCAGCAGCGAGGAGGGCACCTGATGGACGGGTCAGCAGCGACGACCGCACTGGTCACCGGAGCCGGTGGGGACATCGGCATCGCGATCGCCCGGGCGCTGGCCGCTGCCGGCCATCGCGTGCTGGTCACCGATCTGGATCCGGACCGGGCCCGCGGGGCCGCCGACCAGGTGCCGGGAGCCACCGCCGCCGAGCTCGACGTGCGGTCCACGGCCGGCGTACGCCGAACGATCGGCGAGCTGGCCGAGGCGTACGGTCCGCTCGCGGTCTTGATCAACAACGCGGCGGTCTGCGCCAACGAGCGGTTCGAGAACATCGACGAGTCGGTCTGGTCGGTGGACCTGGACGTGGTACTCGGCGGCGCGATCCGGATGTGTCAGGCCGTGCTGCCGGCGATGCGGGAGGCCTGCAGGGGAGCGGTGGTCAACGTCGCGTCCGTCAACGGCCACCGCTACTTCGGCAACGACGTCTACAGCGCGGCAAAGGCCGGCCTGCTGAACCTCACCCGGGCTCTTGCGGTCCAGTACGGCCGGTTCGGCGTCCGGATCAACTCGGTGTCCCCGGGCACCATCGCCACCGTCGGCTGGCAGGACCGGCTGCGCACCCATCCGGAGGCGCTGGAGACCGCCAAGCGGTGGTACCCGATGGGCCGGGTCGGCACCCCGCAGGACGTGGCGGACGCCGTCGCGTTCCTGGCCTGCGACCGCGCCGCCTGGATCACCGGGATCGACCTGCCGGTGGACGGCGGGTTGCTCGCCGGCGCGCACGCCCTCGCCGTCGACATCGGCGCCGAGACCGTGTAGAACGCCCGCTGTCAATGCCGCGGCCGGGTCCGACCCCACGGATCCCATCCAGGAACGTCCGTGCCGAGGCGCCACCGTCCCCGGTCAGGCTGCTGCCCACACCGTCGCGCCGAACGGGTCGTCGCCGACCCGGCCGACGAAGGCGACCCGGTGTCCGAGCCGGGCGAGGCCCACGGCGACGTTGCTCTCCGCGCCGGCCACGGTCGCGGTGAAGTCGGTGGCGTACGACAGCGGCACCCCTGGGTGCCCGACCATGGCCACCACGGCCCCGCCCAGGGCCACCACCTCGTTGGTCACGTCCGCACCTGCCGCAGCGCCTGCGGGTTGGCGCAGAAGTGCAGCGGTTCCCCGCGTAGGTACCGACCCACCTCACCAGCGGCTATGTGAGCAGCGTTGGCAGCGGTCTGCTTACTGGCTCCAGCCAGATGCGGCGTCATGACGATGTTGTGCGTCCTGAGCAGGCGGGAATCGGCAGGGATCGGCTCCTGTGGAAAGACGTCGAAGGCGGCGCCGAACAGATGCCCGCTGTCGAGTGCGTCGCAGACGGCGTCGTAGTCGAGCAGCGCTCCTCGTGCGCAGTTGACGATGATCGATCCTGCCGGCATCAACGCCAGTTGGGCGGCGCCGATCATCCTCGTGGTCTCGGGCGTGACTCGGGCATGCAGCGACACGATGCTCGACCGGGCGAGCAGATCGTCAAGCGAGGTCAGCTCGGCGATCCCAGCCATCTGGTGCTGGTCGACGTACGGGTCGTGCACCAGAACGCGGGCGTCGAACCCACGCAGCATTCGGGCGATGCGGCTGCCGACGGCACCGAACCCGACCAGCCCGACTGTGCTGCCGTTCAGCTCCGGTCCGACGCTGTCGTAGCGGTAGTAGTCGCCACGCCATACGCCGCCGGCCAGGTCCTGATGTGTTGGTGGAATGCGCCGGATGACAGCGAGGATCATGGCCAGCGTATGTTCCGCAGTGGCAGCAGCGTTGCGCCCGGGGGCGGAACAGACCGCGACACCCCGCTCGGTGGCGGCCTCGAGGTTGACGTTCACCGGTCCGCCCCTGGTGACACACACCAGTTTCAGGTCGGGGGCGGCGGTCAACACCCTCCTGGTCAGCGGCGCCATCTGCGTGACGCAGATTTCGACGCCCTGCAGAGCCTCGATCAGTTCGTCCTCAGTGCCGCAGGCCTCGTCAACCTCCGCGACGGGTCCGAACGGCTCTACCGGCCACGGCAGCGACAGCTGGCGTACGTCGATCCCGTCAGGGACTTCGCCGCGCACCGCGTCGACGAGCAAATCGGTGAGGACGAACTGGTCGCCAGCGGCGAGCAGGCGAATGGACAATGTCAACTCCAAGGCGCTGAGGAGCGAGCGCTCGACGGCGGGTCAGGGGACTGGTGCCTGGTGATCGCAGCGTTGAACCGGATCAGCGAGAAGTGGTCCTGGGACAGCCGGACCTCGGAGATGGCGCAGTTGCCGATCACGGGGAACAGGCGCCGGTACTCCCGCAGCGGCACCCCCATGAGGTGACACAGAGCCAGGCGAATGACGGTCCCGTGCGCGACCACCAGAACGCGGCGGTCCGGATGTCGGGTCGCGATGTCGTTCAGGCATTCGGTGAATCGCTGCGCGGCAGCCACGGGGGATTCACCGTCGGGAAGATGGTAGGCAACCGGATCGGCGTGGAAGGCGTGAAGTGCTTCGGGGAAACGTTCACTCATCTCTGCCCGAGTCAGTCCCTCCCCGGCACCGAAGTCCAGCTCACGCAGGCGGGCGTCGACCGCCAGCGGGGCACCGGCCGCCTGCGCACATGGTCGTGCCGTCAGCTGGGCCCGGCCGAGTGTCGAGGTCCACACGCTGGCCAGCTGCGCGGTCGCCGCCCAGCTGGCAAGCTGCGCGGCCTGCTCGTTCCCGCACCCGGTGAGCGGGACCTCACTGGCTCCGGCGTACCTGTTCTCGGCGTGCCAGATGGTCTCGCCATGACGCGCGAGCACGATCGTTGTCACCTCATTGTCCTTTCCCGCGCGTGCGCGGCCGTGGTTGACGGCAACCAGCCACGCTGCTCGAGCGCCTCGACCAGCCGTAGGTATCCGGCCCGGAAACGGCCGAACGAATTCGGGCGTGGCTCGATGACCGCCCCAACGCGCACCATGTCCGCGGCGGCGGCCACCGGGTCCCGGTATGAGCCGGCGGCGAGGACCGCCATGCCCAGCGCCGGCTCCGCGTTCTCTGGCAGCACCACCGGCCGCTCGAGGATGTCCGCCCGCAGCTGGTTCCAATAGCGGTTGCGGGTGGCGCCGCCAGTCAGCACGAGGTCACCGTCGAGTGGGGCGCCAAGCAGGTCGAGGTAGTCGAAGCAAAGCCGTTCCATGTACCCGACACCCTGGAGCATGGCGGCGAACCGTTCGGCTTCGCCCGTTGGTTCGGCGGCGAGGAAGCCTCGGGCCTGCGGGGCCACGAACGGGAACCGTTCCCCCGCGGAGACCAGCGGATAGCACACCGGCGCCGCAGGTTCGTACGAGTGGGCCGCGTGGGTCAGTGCTTCGAGGTCCTCCCGCGGGAACTCTCGTGAGATCACCCCCGCACCTGAGCTGGATGCGCCGCCGGGCAGCCACGTCCCGTTCGGGCCGCGGTGGGAGTAGACAGCGCCGGCAGGGTCGTGAATCGGCTCCTGGGTGACGCCCTTGAGCACCAGCGTGGTGCCAAGCACGGAGTTCCAGCTGCCGATGTGCAGAGCGCCGGAAGCGAGTTGGGCCGCGCAGCCGTCGGTCATGCCCGCGAACACTGGTGTGCCGGACGGGATGCCCGTTTCATCGGCGGCGGCGGCGCAAACGGCGCCGATCCGGGTACCGGGTGTGACCAACGGGGGTAGCAGGCTGTCCGGCACGCCGAGTGCCGCGTACACGGCCAGTGGCCAGGCGCCCGTGACAAGATCCGCCCCGGTCTTCAGTGCGTTGCTCAGATCGGTCGCCACCTCGTGTCCGACCAGCCGTCGGTTGACGATGTCGCTCTGGTGCGCCAGCCGTGTCGCGTCCTGAGCACGCTGGTGGTTTCGCAGCAGCCAGAGCAATTTTGGCAGGGCCCACGCCGGCTGCATCCGCTGGTATCCCAGAGCCGCCCAGGTAGCGGCGCCGGCTTCGTTGACCACGGCGGCTTCCTCGGTTGCCCGTGTGTCGTCGTACATGATGCCCGCCGTGACGGGTTCGCCCGCCGGTCCGAGCAGGAGCAGCGTCCCGGAGGTCGCGGCGACGGCGACTCCCCTCACCGCAGCCGGTGGGACGTTGGTCAACGCCTGACGTGTGGCGGTAGCGACCGCGGGCCACCACTGCCTCGGATCCTGCTCATGGCGGTTCTCCTCGCGCCGGCTGGTCAGCGTCGCGCTGCCCTTGCCCACGACCTCGCCCTGCCCGGTGACAGCGAGCGCGCGGACGCTCTGCGTGCCGAGATCGACGCCGACAAACACGTCGTCGAACTCAAATGGCGTCACGGTTCGCCTTCCCGCGCAGGGAGGCCAGTCGGGGCCAGCCTCCCGCCGCGTGCTGTCTCAGGTGCAGGAAGCCGTCGAACAACTCGGTGTATCGAGGTGCCAGGGCCGGGTCGGGTTCGAACGTGTCGCGGACGACGACATACCGCGCCACCGCCTCCTCCGCACTGGCTACGGCACCGGTGGCGACCTTTCCCATGATGAACGCGCCACGGGCGCCGGTTTCGGTGTCGACGCAACGCCGAACCGGCAGGCCCACCACGTCGGCGATCAGTTGTGCCCATGTCCCGTTGGCCGCGCCACCGCCGCAGACCCGTAACTCGGTCGCAGTCACCGTCGACGCGGCGAGGCAGTCGCGGATGACGAGGGTGAGCCCTTCGACCACGGCACGAGCGATGTCCTTTCGTCCGTGTTCCACCGAGAGCCCGAGAAACGCGCCCCTGGCCCGTGGTTCGACGAACGGCGCACGTTCGCCTGCCGGTGACAGGTACGGCAGGCACACGAGACCGGAGGCGCCGGCCCCCGTCTGGCCGGCGAGTTCGAACAGTTGGCTGGGCTCGTTGACGCCGAGCAGTTCGCTGGCCCACGTAAGCACCTCCGTGCCGGCCAGCGTCGGCATCGCCCGCAGGTGCCGTCCTGGCAGGCCGAGCGCGACTGTCAGCCCGAGCGGCTCATCGCCGAGCGCTATCTGGTCGGTCACCACTTGGGTGCACAAGGTCGTCCCCAGGATGCTGCACGCCTGCCCCGGCCGTACCACACCGGCACCGATCGCCGTCGAAGCGATGTCGTACGGTGCGGCTACCACCGGCGTCCCAGGGGGAAGGCCGACCTCAGCCGCGACCGCGCCCCGCAGCGGTGCGACCCGCCGACCATCGCCGGCGACCGGTGGCAGGAGGCGCTCAGCCCAGGCCATGTCAAACAGGTCGAGCAGGCGCTGGTCGTAGCGACCGCTACGAGGATTCCCGAACGGGGCCGAGGCGTCCGATTCCTCCATGACCACCACACCGGACAACTGGGCGAACAGCCAGCCACCACAGGTGAGGACAGCAGTCGAGGCCGCTAGCCGGCCGGGGTCGTGTGCGTGCATCCAGCTGAGAATCGCGTTGGGCAGTCCGGCGAAGGTCACTGAGCCGTTGAGGCGGAACGCCTCCGCGAGCAGTCCGGCGTCCGCCCAGCGCTCGACGATCGCCGCGGCCCTGCTGTCGTTCCATAACACGGCGGGTCCGGTGGGCGCACCGGTGTCGTCGATCAGCCAGCAGCCGTCGCCCTGGGCCGTTACCGCGAGGAACTCGACCTGTCCCGGCAGCCGGGTGGCGATGGAGCGTACCGCCCGGAACGCCGCCTGCCTGACCTGTGTCATGTCCTGCTCGACCCAGCCCGACCCCCTGCGCCGCACGTGGGCCGGTTCCCGTACGACGATGGCCTCCCGGCCGCGGTCGTCGTAACCCGCTGCCTTGATCATGGTCGTACCGGCGTCGACGCAGATGACTGACACCTGTCCTGCTTCCTCTCGGTAGCGATGCCGGGATCGCCATGTCTGTGCGGGACGTTGATCGCGGCGTTCGCGTCGGCCTGCCACACCGGGCCTTCTGGGTCACCGGCAGGGTGCTGCCGGTGACCCAGAAGGCTTGGAGCAGGAAGGCCGTTTGCCTTTACTGTGCGTAAACCTCCAGCTCTGTCACGATGGAGTAGCCGTAGCCGTTGGTGGCCAGCATGTTGATGCGTACGGCGCTCGCGGTAACCGGCGTGAAGCTGACGCTGCCGCGACCGAAGGTGTGCCCCCGCACCTGGGCGACCGTCTGCCAGCCGGCGTCCGTGAGGACCTGCACGTCCCAGTCCTTGAGTGCGAACCGCTGCTGCGTGTCGGTGAACAGGTCGACCCGGCCGACCTGGGTTGACTCGGCCAGCTGCACCTCCATCTGGTCCGGGAACTGGCCGGGGGTGTCGTCCGCCCAGGCCGTCGGCGGCCGGTGGTAACCCACGAAGGTGTACGTGTAGTCGCCGTCGACGGGACCGCAGGAGGGTTCCAGCCTGGGGAACGTCGAGGAAGCCGTGACCTGCTGGCCGTAGGCGAGATTGCCGTTAGGAGGGTCGGGCAGGGGCAGCACGACGACCGGCACCGAGACGCGCTGGCGTCCCGACTCGAGGACGATCTCGTGCTCTCCAGGGGGTGTATCGCCGGGCACGGAGACCTCGATCGGCCACGTGGCTGCGCCGTCGGCGGGGACGAAGGTAGTCAATATGTTGCGGGACAACCGCAGCGGGGAGTCGCCGCGGATGGTGACGGTGACATAGGCCGGCTCGCCGGACGAGTTCTGGAACGCCACGTCGAGGGCCGCCGGATGGCACGGACGCGGCAACAATTCCAACGGCTGCGGCGACGCCGCGATCACGACTGGGTCCTTCTTACTCCCGTTCGCCGCGGCGGTTTGGGCGCTACCGGTGACCGCTACCAGCGGCATCACGGCGAGCAGCGCCCCCGCCGCGCGCCGTCCGGTGGTTGTCTTCCAACTGTGGATCACGTGTTTCTACCTCCCTTGCGTTGTCGAAGGGCAGCAAGGCACTGCACGGCCGTCATCCGGCCTGCAGCCCCGGGTGTCCGTTCTCCGTGATGAAGGCGGCGTCGGTCCGGATGGGTGCCCCGGGACGGCTGACGTAGGGCATCACCTTGAACTCGGTGCGCCACAGGTCGGGCGTCAAGGAGCAGCGGACGTACCCGCGCCGGTTCTTGGCGTACTTGATGTGCGGGAGTTGGGAGGCCAGGGCATCCCTGGCCGGATCGGTGTCGGCGCCGTCACCCGAGCTGCTGATGGAGGTGCCCACGAGCTCGACGCCGACGGTGGCGGAGTTCGTGTCGTCGAAGTTCTTCTTGATCTCGCATGCGTTGTTCGCGTGCACGTCGCCGGTGAGCACCACCGGGTTGGCGATGTTCCGGTCGTGCATGAAGTCGACGATCCGGTTTCGTTGCGCCTCGTACCCGTCCCACGCGTCCATCACGTAGCGCTCCCTGCCGTCGACGGGGTCGAGGTCCAGCTGGGAGAAGAAGACCTGTTGGGCCAGGACGTTCCAGGTGGCGCCGGAGGCGGCGAGCCCGTCGAAGAGCCACCGTTCCTGCTGGGCGCCGATCATCTGCCGGTTGGGATCGCGGGTGAACTCGTCCGGCGGGGCGGTGCCGTCGTTGTAGAGCTGGTCGTCGCGGTACTGGCGGGTGTCGAGCACGCTGAACTCGGCCAGGTTGCCGTAGGTGAACCGGCGGTACAGCGGCATGTCCGGCCCGTTAGGCAGTTGCGAGAGCCGCAGCGGCATGTGCTCCCAGTAGGCGCGGAAGGCGTTCGCCCGGCGCACCAGGAACTGGTCGAAGGTCTCCTCCGGGTAGAAGGAGTACTTGGACACCCAGTTGCTGAGCACCTCGTGGTCGTCGAGGGTCACGATCCACGGGAACGCGGCGTGGGCGGCCTGCAGGTCGGGGTCGGTCTTGTACTGGGCGAACCGGATCCGGTAGTCGTCCAGCGTCTCCGTTGTGGGGGTGACGAGCGGGGAGTGGCCCCGGCCGAGGGTGCCCTGGTCGCCACCCTCGTAGATGTAGTCGCCGAGGAAGAAGACGACGTCGAGATCCTCCTGCACCATGTGCTGGTAAGCGGTGTAGTAGCCGACCACGCGGTGCTGGCACGAGGCGAAGGCGAAGTTCATCGCCGAGACCGCCGCCCCGACCGCCGGCGCGGTCTTGGTACGCCCCACCGGGGAAACGTCCGAGCCGGCCATGAACCGGTAGTAGTACTCGGCCGACGGCCGCAGACCCCGCACGTCGATGTGGACCGAATGCCCGTACTCTGCACGCGCGAAGGTGGTCCCCTGTCGTACGACGCGGCGGAACGCCTCGTCCTCGGCCACCTCCCACCGCACCGGGAACCTCGTGTCGTGCCCCATGCCGCCGAACGGCTCGAGCGGTTGCGGGGCGAGCCGGGTCCAGATCACTACCCCGTCGGGCAGCGGGTCGCCGGAGGCCACTCCGAGGGTGAACGGGTAGTCGGGGGTACGTCGGGCGGTGGCCCGCGCGGCCAGGGGCAGCCCGGCGGTCAGCGCCAGGCCCGCCGCCGCACCCGTTACCGTCAGGAACCGCCTCCGCGCCCACCGTGCCGCCAACAGGTTCTCCGCGGAGGGTCTTTCCGAGTTCGGGTCGTCGCTTCTCAAGCCCTCTCTCCCTTCCGTGCCGGTTACCCATCCCGCTCTGGCCCTTGTGGAAGGTCAACCACGCCTCGGCTCCGGCGGGAGGGCGCCAAACGCAGGTCTCCAACATACCGAAGATGTCTTCGGGATTCGGTGTCGCCAGGATGACAGGTGGCGGACACTCGTGTAAAGACCGAGCAATTTTTGGTCGGGTGCTACGAACCCGGACGGGTCGACGAGTGCTCGCGAGTGTGCGTCTGTCGCTGAGGGTGGCGCCCGACCTGCCGGTGGCGAACTGGACGGCCGGCCCGGGAGGTCAAGCTCCTGTCGGATTCGACGAGACCACGCTGGCCGCTGGCGTGCTGTTGCGAGCCGCGGCAGTCCTGGACGCGGTATCCCGCCGATCCTCGCCGGCATGCACTTCCACGACCTGCGGCACACCCACAAGACCTGGCTCATCGAACGGGGTCCACGAGATCGCCCAGGCCCGTCGCCTCGGTCACCGCTCGGCGGAGTCCGCGGCATCTACAGCCACGTCACCGAAACGATGCAGCAGCAACTCGTCGACGCGCTGCAACGCCGCTGGGAAACTACTCAGCCCGGTGGTCACACCGCAACGCTCCGACGACTCCGCGAGGTCGCTTGACCGACCCGACGCATTCGCTGCGCCTGATTTGTGCCCGCGCCTCGAGTTCCGCTGTCCGATTCCAGCGATGTGGGCAGTACCCGGGAGCTAACCGGCAACTTGCTCATAGCGACACCTGTCCTGTGTCCTCGAGCCCTCGGTGCGCTCGGCATGATGATCAGCGGACAAAAGGAGGTGCCGCGCATGGCCGAGTCGTGTGACGTCGTCGTGGTCGTGGTCGTGGTCGTGGTCGGTGGCGGTCAGGCCGGCCTGGCGGCGGGCTACTACCTGCGCCGCGCCGGACTGGACTACGTCATCCTTGACGCCCAGTCCGCGCCTGGTGGGGGGTGGCGGCACGGCTGGGACGCTCTGCGCCTGTTTTCTCCAGCCGAGTACAGCCCGCTACCGGGATGGGGCATGCCGCGGCAGGACGGCGAGGAGTTCCCCACCGCAGGGCACGTCGTTGACTACCTGCGCGCCTACGAGCAGCGCTATGACCTTCCGGTTCGCCGCCCGGTCCGGGTGCACTCGGTGCGGTCGACGGATGAACGGCTGGCGGTAGACACCAGTGCCGACACCTGGCTGGCCCGGTACGTCATCTTCTGGGAAGGATGAGGGAAGTCGGGTGTCGGCTTCGTGATTGACAACCGTGGCCTCCGCGGTCACCGTGCCACACTGGTCCTCGAATCGAGGTGGTTGCGGGGGTGCCAGCGTGTTCGGTCGTCGGCGCAAACGAAAAGAGCAGCAGCGGGAGACGGGCGGCCCGCAGGTGTCTATCAGCGCACTACCCTCCCAGACCGCCGCCCGGCAGGCCGCCGCGGGTGGATCGCCGACCGACATGAATCGGCTCGGGACGAGGCTCAAGCTCGAAGGCCGGGACGACGAGGCCGCGGAGTGGTTCCGCAAGGCCGCCGAGGCGGGAAACAATGACGCCATGGCCAACCTCGCCACCTACCTGATGGCCCGCGGTCGCAACTCCGAGGCCGCCGAGTGGTTCCGACGGGCCGGCGGCCCGCTGGGTGAGGCCCTCGCGCAGCGACTGTCGGAGTTGCCCGACGCCCCGCGGGACCGTTGAGCGGCATCCCCGACGCCTGGGGCTCGCCGCTGTTCGCCCTGTTGGCCGCGGTCTGCCAACGCGCCGAGGAGCACCACGACGCGTACGAGCGGACCGGATCGCTGCCCGACCTGCAATTCGCCATCTCCCGGTTCTCCGAGGTGCTGCAGCTGGCGCACAACGTCGACATCCGCAGCGCCGCCAGCAACGGCCTCGGGGTGGCCCGGTGGTCGCGCTACGAGCGGTTCGGTGAGCTGTCCGACCTGGAAGCCGCCGTCGGGCTGTTCCGCGACGCCCTGGCGATGTACCCGGACGAGCAGACTCCCGCCACCCCGTCCTTTCACGCCAACCTTGGCGGCGTCCTGCGACTGAGATGGCGGCGGATCGGTGCCGAGGACGATCTCGTCGAATCGGTGGCCGAGGTGCGCGCGGCGGTGGCGGCAACCCCGTCCACGAATCCGCGTCGGGCGGCGCGGCTGACTAACCTCGCCGACGGGCTGTTGACGCTGTCGGTGCGCCATGACGACTCGTCCGCTCTCGTCGAGGCGGTAGAGCTGTTCCGGCAGGCCGTGGCCGCTGCCCGCCCCGGCGACGACATCGCCGGTATGCGCTCCAACCTCGCCGAGGCGCTGCGGGTGCGCTACCGGTCCACGGGTGGCCGGGAACGGGCGCTGCTGGACCAGGCCGCGGAGCAGGCGCGGCAGGCGGTGGCGGCGGCAGCGGGTCACCCGCTACGGCCGCGATTCCAGTCCAATCTGGCGCTCGTCCTGTTCGACCGCTACGTCGCCGCTCGCCGGCCGGCAGACCTCGCGGAGGCGGCGACTCTCGCCCAGAAGGCGGTGGACGCCACCCCGGCGGGTCACCCCAACCGCGCCGAGCGGATGCTCATTCTGTCGGGCATCCGGCGGATGGAACTGACCCGCGCCTCGGGTCTACGGAGGCGGTGGGCGGCACGCCGGGTGGCCCGGCTGGCCCGCGACGCTTCGACCGCCGTGCCCGACGGGCATTACCTGCGCGCCGATGCCCTGATCAACGAGGGGACCGCCGTGGCGCTGCGGGCCGTGTCCGGCGACGCGCAGGCGTACGACGAGGCCGGCGCCATCTTCCGGCGGGTGGCGCTCGAACCGACGGCCCCGGTACGGGCCCGGGTGCGCGCCGCCTGGCAGTGGGCGGGCACGGCGTTGGCGCGTACCCAGGGCCGAGACCTCGCCGCGGCGCGGGAGGCCTTCGACCTCGCGGTCGCGCTGTTACCGCGTACGGCGCCGAGGCGGGTGACGCACGCCGACCGGGAACGACAACTGGCTGCGTTCTCCGGTCTGGCCAGGGACGCCGCCGCCTGCGCCATCGAGTCCGGCGACGCGGAGGGCGCGCTGCGGCTGCTGGAACACGGCCGAGGTGTGCTGCTGAGCCACGCGTTGGACTCGCGCACCGAGCTGACCGGGTTGCGGGAGCGGCGCCCCGACCTAGCGGAGCGGTTCGAGGCGCTGCGCACGGCACTCGACCGCCCTGAGGGCGTCGGCTTCAGCTCCTACCCGGACGATGTCGCGCTGCCCGGCGAGGACCGGCATGCGCTGACCAGGGACTGGGACCAACTGCTCGACGAGATCCGCGCCCTTCCCGGGTTCGCCAATTTCCTTCGCCCGCCCCCGGTCGACGACCTGCTCGCCGCGATCGCCGGCCGCGGCCCGGTCGTCGTGGTGAACGTCAGCGGGCTGCGTTGCGACGCACTGCTACTCGCCGACGGACGGGTCCGGGCCCTGCCGCTGCGGCTGGACTTCACCGACGTCGTCAACCGCGCCCAGCGACTCCGCTCGGCCGTCGCCCGGACCGCGCACGCTGGCCTGGCCACCTCGGTACGCGACGACGCCCGCGCGGCGGTGACCGAAGCGCTGGCATGGCTGTGGACCGCGGTGGCCGAACCGGTGCTCGACGCGCTGGAGCCGGCACCGGGCACCCGGCTGTGGTGGGTGCCGACCGGGCCGCTGACCACTTTCCCCCTGCACGCGGCGGGCCCGCCGGACGGGCCGGGCGTCCTGGACCGCGTGGTGTCGTCGTACGCGCCAACGGTGCGCAGCCTCGTCACCGCGTGGCGTACGCGCCCCGCCGGCCGGGCACCGGCGCCACTCGTGGTCGCACTGCCCACCACGCCCGGTATGCCGGACCTGCCGAACGTGGACCGGGAGACGGCTATGCTGACCAGCCGCTTCCCCAACTGCACCCTGATCGCCGGCGAGCGGGCGGTACGGCCGCGGGTGCTCGACGCCCTGCGCCGACATCCGTGGCTCCACTTCGCCGGCCACGCCATCAGCGCCGCGGACGGAGCCGCCGACGGGCATCTCGTGCTGCACGACCATACCGCCCGACCGCTCACCGTCGCGGACATCGCCCGGCTGCGCCTGGAACACGCCGAGATCGCCTATCTGTCGGCGTGCGACACCGGGGTGTCCCACGAGGACCTGGGCGACGAGGCCATGCACGTCGCGGGCGCCTGCCACATCGCCGGATTCCGGCACGTCATCGGCACCTCGTGGGCCATCAACGACGCCGTCGCTCCCACCGTGGCGGACGACTTTTACGCCCGGCTCGACACCGTGGACTCCGCCGCGCACGCCCTGCACCACGCCGCGCGCAAGCTCCGCGCCGCGTACCCGGACCGGCCCATGCTGTGGGCCCCCTACGTCCATGTGGGGCCGTGACACCATGGCCGACGTGACCGACCGCCTGAACGACTCCGACCGCGGTGCCACCGAACTCCTCCTCGGCGCGCTGGCGGGCTCCACCCTGCTTCCCTTCATCCAGGCAGTCGCGACGAAGGCGGGGGAGGACGTCTACCAACTCGTCCGCGACAAGCTCTCCCGCAAGGGTCGCCGGAACGCAAAGGCTGAGATCCGGGCGGCCGGCACGGTCACCCTCACCGCACCCGGTCCCCGCATCGTGCTGCAGGTGCCGGAACGGATCACCCCCACCATGGCGGCACGGCTGGAGAACGTACGCCTGCCGGTCGACCGCGCCGGCTGGCTCCTCGTGGCGTGGGACGAGCCGCGGGGCAGATGGTTCGTGAAGGACATCCCCGAGCCACCGCCAACCGCGAGCAGCCTGGATTCCTGAGCGGTTGCTGCACCGTCTGACCGGTGACCGCAGCCTCCCGCGAGGGGTGCGGGTCCGGCTCGGTCCCTCGTTTGACCACTGCTCCGAGTCGCCATGCCGACACCGGGACATGGATTCGGGTCCCTTGTCGGGATAGTTGCGAGCGTGGCGAGGCTGGTCGACGAGGGCGATGACCCGTACCTGTGGTTGGAGGACCTTGACGGAGCGGACGCCGCCGGGTGGGCGCGGGACTGCAACGCGGAGACTGTCGCCGCACTGACCGGCAGCGAGGCGTTCGCCGGCCTGCAGGCCGAGATCCGGCAGGTGCTCGACGCCGAGGACCGCATCCCCTGGCCGGGATGGCGCGGGGACCCGTTCTACTACAACTTCTGGAAGGACGCGACGCACCCGCGCGGGGTGTGGCGGCGGACCACCCTGGACCAGTACCGCCGGCCCGATCTCGAGTGGGACGTGCTGCTAGACGTCGACGCGCTGGCTGCCGAGGAGGGCGAGAACTGGGTCTGGCAGGACGTGACGGTGCTGCGGCCCGGTTACCAGCGCTGCCTGATCAGCCTGTGCCGAGGTGGCAGCGACGCGGTCGTGGTGCGGGAGCACGACCTGGGTCGCCGCGCCTTCGACAAAGGACGGCTCTACGCTGCCCGAGGCCAAGAGCCGTATCTGCTGGATCGACCCCGACCACATCCGGCGAACCGCAGCGCTGCCCCGGCCAGCACCGCCGCCGTGACGGCGACCAGCAGCACCCGATCCCACCGCAGCTTCTGGGCCTTCACCTGCCCTCGGCTGGCACCTGCCCTCGGCTGTGGCCCTTCCGCATGCGAGCCTCCTGTCACCACGGGTACCGACGGATGGCGGAGCCGCCGAGTGCGACCGGCGGGGCGGCTCAGCGTGCCGCGCGTGCACCCGGCTATCAGATCAGACGGAGTGTAGCGACACCGCGGTCACCTTGTACTCGGGGCATCCCGTCACTGTGTCCGCGACGTCGGATGTGAGGGCGTTGGTGGGAGTGTCAGGGAAGTTGAATGCGGTGAACAGTTGGCCGGGTGGGACCGTGTCGGTCAGGTGGACGGAGAAGGTCACGGCTGCGCGGCGGCTGGTCACCTCGACGAGGTCTCCGTCGGTGAGCCGGAGCCGGGCGGCGTCGTCCGGGTTGAGGTCGAGCACCTCGCGCGGGCGGAGCTCCAGATTGGGGGTGCGGCGGCTCATGGAGCCGCTGTTGTAGTGCTCCAGCCGGCGACCGGTGATCAGGACGTACGGGAAGGCGGCGTCGGGTTGTTCGCCCGGCGGCAGGTACGATCGCGCTGCCAGTGCTGCCCGGCCATCGGGGGTGGCGAAGGAGTCGAGGTAGAGGCTCCCCTCCCCGGGTTGGTCCGCGGCGCGGCACGGCCAGTGCAGCGGCCCGTCCCGGTCGAGCCGGGCGTGGGAGATGCCGGCGAAGGTCGGGGTCAGCGTGGCGCATTCGGCCATCGCGTCTGCCGGGGTCGGGCAGCCGAGGTCGGCGTCCATGGCCCGGGCGAGCAGGTGCAGGGTGTCGAAGTCGGGCTTGGCCTGTCCGGGTGGTGCCAGCGCGGGGCGGACCCGCTGCACCCGCCGATCGAAGTTGACAAATGTTCCGTCCTTCTCGAGGAAGGACACGGCCGGGAACACCACGTCGGCCAGTTCCGCGGTGCGGGAGAAGAACAGGTCGTGGTTGACGACGAGGTCGCAGGCGGCCAGGGCCCGGCGGACGTTGCCGCTGTCGGGGTCGGTCTGCGCGATGTCCTCGCCGATGACGTACATGGCTCGGACCCGGCCGGCGATGGCCGCCTCGAACATCTCCAGAATGCGCAGCCCGCGCCGCTCGGGCACCGTTACGCCCCAGGACCGGGCGAAGCGGGCACGGACGTCAGCGTCGGTGACGGGCTGGTAGCCGGGGAGCATGTCCGGCAGGGCGCCCATGTCCGAGGCCCCTTGGACGTTGTTCTGCCCGCGCATGGACAGCACGCCGCAGCAGCCCGGCGTGCCGACCGCGCCCTTGAGGATGGCCAGGTTCGCCAGCGTCCGGACCCCGTCGGTGCCGTGGGCGTGCTCGGTGATGCCGAGCCCGTAGACGATGGCGGGGCGTCGCGCGCTCCCGTACAGGCGAGCTGCCTTGAGGAGTTTCCCCGGCTGGATTCCGGCCAGCCGCGCCGCCTGCTCCACCGGGTAGCCGCGCAGCACCTCGGTGAGCTCCGCCAGACCGCTGGCCCGCGTACGGAGGAACTCCTGGTCGGCGTACCCCTCGTCAAGTAGCACGCGGGCGATGCCATTGAAAACGGCGACATTGGACCCGGGCCTGGCCTGCACGTGCACGTCGGCCATCTCGGCGAGGTCGATGCGTCGTGGATCGATGACAACGAGCCGGGCACCGCGTAGCACCAGCTGCTTGATCCGGGCGCCGACCACCGGATGGGACTCGGTCGGGTTCGCTCCCGCGATGAGAAGGCAGTCGGTGTGGTCGAGGTCGTCGAAGGAGTTGGTACCGCCGGCGTGGCCGAAGGAGGCGGTCAGCCCGACGGCGGACGGGGCGTGGCAGAGCCGGGAGCAGTTGTCGACGTTGTTCGTGCCGAGAACGACCCGGGCGAACTTCTGGGCCAGATAGTTCTCCTCGTTCGTCGCCCTGGCCGACGAGATCATCCCGATCGCATCCGGCCCGTGCCGCTGCCGGATCGCGGCCAGCCGGGTCGCCACGACCGTGAGCGCCTCAGCCCAGGATGCGGGCTCCAGCGGCGAGTCCCGCCCGCCGCGACGCATCAGTGGTGTGGTCAGCCGGTCGCGGGACCGGGTGAAGGCGTGCGCGAAGCGACCCTTGACGCAGGCATGGCCACGGTTGACGGGCGCGCCGTGCACGGGCGCGATCGCGGCGACCTCCTCGTCGCGTACGTGCACGCGCAGGCTGCATCCCACACCGCAGTACCCGCAGGTCGTGGTGGTCGTCCGGGCGATTGGACGTGGATCGAGCAGTCCTGGTTCGGACAGCGCACCGCTCGGGCAGCTGTCAACGCAGCCGCCGCAGGCCACGCACGGAGACGACACCCACGGACCGCCCGTGCCGGCCACCACGACGGTGTCGAAACCCCGCTCGCTCAGCGAGAGCGCGAACGTGCCCTGCACCTCGGCGCACATCTTCACGCAGCGGTTGCAGGCAATACACAGGTCCCGATCAAGCTTGACGTACGGGTGCGAGTGGTCCACCCCCCGCGTTCGGATGGCCCCGTCGAACCGGCTCCCAGTCACGCCGAAGTGCTGGCAGGCGCGGACCAGCTCGCTGCGGTCTGCGGGCACGTCGAGCGCCCGGGCCGGCAGTTGGGAGACGAGCAGTTCGAGCGCGAGCTGCGCCGACCGACGGGCGGCCGGGTCGTCCGTACGCACCACCATGCCGTGGGTGGCCGGTGTCATGCACGCCGGCACCGCCCGGCCTTTCACGCCGACCAGGCACACCCGGCAGGACCCCTGAGGAGAGAGCCGCTCGTCGTAGCAGAGGGTCGGCACCACTGCCCCGGCTGCCCTGACGGCATCCAGCACGCTGGCCGCATCGGCTACCTCAACGGTGAGGCCGTCGACGGACAACCGCTTCATCTACTCGCCCGTCCGGCGCAGCTCGTCGGCATAGACGTGCAGCAGGCTGCGGACTGCACAGGACACTCCGCGTCCGAAGGCGCACAGGCTCGCCACCGTCAGGACCTCGAGCAGCGGTTCATGGGCGGCCAGCGCCGCCTCGGCCAGGGCGGAATCCTGGACCCGTTCGGCGAGTTCGAGGCCACGACGGGCCCCCACCCGGCATGGCGTACAGGCCCCGCAGCTCTCCGCCGCCCCGAACGCCCATGCGTGCCGCAGGATCGCGGCGGCAGGCATCGTCGCATCCACTGCGACCAGACTGCCGTGTCCCAACGCGACGCCCGCCTGCGCAAGCGGCCGGGACAGCAGCGGAAGATCCAGTTGATCAGGGGCGAGGAATCCGCCGAGCGGACCGCCGACCTGCACCGCCCGCAGCGTGTACGGCTCGCGCAGCCCGCCACCGAGATCCTCGACCAGATGGCGCAGCGGCACACCGTACTCGACCTCATACACCCCAGGGCGACAGAAGAGCTGGCTCAGGCAGACCAGCTTGGTGCCCGGCTCGTCCGGGTGCCCGAGCCTGGCGTACGCCGCCCCGCCGTGCCGGACGATCCACGGTACGGCCGACAGCGTCTCCACGTTGTTGACCGCAGTCGGCCGGCCAAGGTAACCGTGGCTGGTGGGGTAAGGGGGGCGGGCCCGGGCGTCGGCCCGCAAGCCAGCCAGGGCGTGCAGCAACGCCGTCTCCTCGCCGGCGACGTAGGAGCCGGCACCCCGCACGACCTCCACGTCGAAGTCGACGTCCGAGCCGTGTACCCGCCTACCCAGGTGACCGCTCTCCCGGGCCTGCGCCACCGCCGTCCGCAACCGCGCAAAGGCCATCGGGTACTCCGACCGGACGAGGATCAGTCCGCGCCTCGCGCCTACCGCAAAGGCAGCCAGCGCCAGGCCCTCCAGGATCCGGTGCGGATCGCTCTCCATGAGCAGGCGATCACAATAGGAGCCGGGATCGCCTTCGTCGCCGTTGGCCACCACGTACCGCGGTCCAGGCTCCCGCGCGGTCGCGGACCACTTCTTCGCCACCGGGAACCCCGCCCCACCCCGCCCCCGCAGGCCCGACTCGGCAACCTCGGCCATGACCCGATCGGGTGAACCGGAAGCTACGATGCCCGGCCACACCTCCCACGGCTGCTCACCGCCGACCAACCCAGCCAGCACGACCGGACGATCGACCGCGCTCACGTACGGGATCCGGGCCGCCCGCATCTTCAACGGCTCGGCCCAACGCGGCCTAGTCTGCCGCTCGGCGGCGTGCGGATCGCCGAACAACCCGCCGAGCAGCTCACCACTGCCTGGTTCCTCCCCGTCGAGCACGGCGGGGGAGTCGTAGCAATACCCGAGACACCGCACGCCCTGCAGCGACACCGACCCGTCAGCAGCGCATTCACCCAGACGCACGCCCAGCACGCGCTCAAGACGCCCGATGTGCCGGCCCTGGGTGCTCACGAAACACGAGGTCCCCTCGCAAACCCGAACATGCCGCCGGCCCCGGCGCCCCTGGGCAAAGTCGGCGTAGTAGGACGCCGACCCCGTCACGGCGGCCACCGGCCAGCCGAACTGGCCAGCGATCCGCTCCAGGTCCTCGACGTCGAGACGCCCGTCCTCGGACTGCGCTCGCCGAAGCCGGCTGAGCATCAGCGTCCCCGGCCTGTCCAGGCGCTCCTGCAACTCGACGAACGCCTCGCGCGGCTCACCCACCGCACCTACCCCCGAACAACGCTGACTTTCCCCCGGCAGCAACCATACGGCCATGCAGGTCCACCTCGCGGCTAATCGTTCGCCTTCCCCTCGCCGTCAGCGTGAAGCAGAAGGAGCCGCGACGGCCCTCGGAAGCATCGTGCGTCGCTACTGGCCAACGGTGCTCCCGTCACCGAGGTAGACGCCGACCCACCTCCAAACCGCGTCGATGGCCCTCGCAGGTAATCCGGCCCGACCAGCTTCCCGCAGGGCGCCGAAACGGCGACGGGTCTCGGCGTACGGGTCAACGTGCCCAACTCGCCAGGCGGTACACGTGGCGGGGGCTCGACCTGTGGGAGGCCGCGCAGCGGTCCGCTGCGCTCGATCGATGCAAGCCGGCGCAAAACGGCGAGGGTGAGTAGCCGTGGTTGCTCCGGCCCGCTGAAGCCGGCCAATTACCGGGTCTGGTTTGGCGCCCACACGTACACCCAAGGCGGGCCCGGACCGGCCACCGATTCGAGCTCGTACACACCGTCGACATCAGCGTCGAGCAGCTCTTCGCCGTACTCCACCCACAGCCAGTTGTGGTCGATGGTCTCGGGCGGCAGCCCGGTCTCGTCGACCGGCACCAGAAGGTTCCGGCCGTCAACCGAACCCCCGACGCACGGCGCGTCGACCCGGTCCCACATCCCCCGATCATCAGCCGCCGGCCGCTCGGAGCGTCGGGGACGAGCCCGCTAAGCGCTGCCGGCGGCTACCGCGGAGGTGTCGACGACCTGCTCGGTGGGGAGGCGCGGGGTGTGTGGTGGCCCCGCGTGCGCCGGGTCCGCGATCCCCAATCGCAGCGCCAGGTACGGGAAGCCGAGGCCGGCCAGCAGCCGGCGCAGGGTCTGCCGGGTGCCGTCCACCTCCACCACGCCGCTCAGCGGCACCGCGGAGACCCCGAGCCGGGTGGCGGTCAGCCAGGCAGCGGAGAGTCCCTCGCCGGCGCGCAGCCAGCTGTCCGGCTCGTCCTCGTCGCCGAAGAGGATGGCGTACCGCGCGGCACGGTCGTGCCCGGGTCCGACCTGCAGGGTGCCGGGACGGCCGAAGTCCCGGGCCGGCACGGTGGTCTGCGGGGCCTGCTCGGGCAGCACCTCGGGGGGCAGCCCGGCACCGGTGCCGGCCCGACTCGTCCAGTACTCCAGCTCCTCGCGCTGCTGCGAGTCCTCCGCCGCGACCGTGGCGGCCCGCGAGGCCGCGGCGGCCAGCTCCATCACCTGATCCGAGTTGAGGACCTGGAGCCGCGCACCCTCCGCGCCGGCCGCCTTGGCGATCTCGTCGAGGGCCGCGTCCGGCACCGGCTCGTCGCTCACCGGCCGCCGGTCGGTGTGCCGGAACTGCAGGCACTGCACGAGGCCCACCGCGTCCGGATCCGCCCCGGCGTGCCGGAACCCGGCGAGCCGGGCGAGCAGCTCCGGTTGGTCCGGGTCGGGCAGCCGCTCCACCAGCGCGGTCCAGCCCCCGGCAGCCAGCGCCACGCGAGCGTGGTGCAGCGCCGCGCCGCAGCTCAACGTCAGCAGCTGGCCCTCCGGATCGGTGGCGGCGAGCCGCGGGTCCCGCACCATCCGCAGTTCCAGCGCGTCGGGCAGGACCTTCCAGCGCCACGGCTGGGCGTTGTGCACCGAGGGAGCGCGACCGGCCGTCGCGGCGGCCTCCGTGAGCGCGCGGGTCAGTGGCCCGTCCGAAGCCGGCGTCTCGTGGCTCATCGTCACGACCTTTCCGTTTCCCCCATCGTGCCCCACCCCGGGGCGCGGCCGGGCGGCGTTTGCCGCTCCATCCTCCGGCGCCGACGGCCGGTCGCACGGTACGCAGACCCGGGCCCAGGCCCTTCGACCCGCGCCCGGTTACCCCGGTTGCCCGGTCCGGCCACCCGTACCGCTGAGACGATCCGCAGGTGGGAGCGGAACCGCGCGAGTGCGCACCGGAGCGGCCGGTGCGACGGCGCCGGGTGGACTGGCGGCAGTGGGCACCGCTGACCCTGCTCACCCTGGCCGTGCTGCTCGGCGCCGGGTTGTGGTTCGCCGGGCTGCGCGGCGCGGCCCAGCTGATCTGGGCGGCGGTGACCCTGGTGGCGCTGCTGCCGGCCACCTGGTCAACCCTGCGACAGCTGTGGCGCCGGCAGTTCGGGGTGGACGTGATCGCCGTCCTGGCGCTGGTCGGCACGCTGCTGGTCCGCGAGTACGTGGCCGGCGCGGTGATCGCCGTGATGGTCGCCACCGGGCAGGCACTGGAGGACTACGCGCAGCGCCGAGCCACCCGCGACCTGCGCGCGCTGCTGGAACGCGCCCCCCGGCAGGCCCGGCGACGTACCCCGGACGGCCGGATCGAGGTGGTGCCGCTGGACAAGGTCGCGGTGGGGGACCGGCTGGTGGTCGGCCCCGGCGACGCGGTGCCGGTGGACGGCACCGTCGAGGAGACCGCGACGCTGGACGAGTCGGTGGTCACCGGCGAGTCCCAGCTGGTCACCCGCGCCCCAGGCGAACAGGTGGCCAGCGGCGTGGTCAACGCCGGCGCCGGGTTCGGGCTGCGGGCCGGCAAGAGCGCGGCGGAGAGCACGTACGCCGGGATCGTCCGGCTGGCCGAGGAGGCCACCGCGCACAAGGCCCCAATGGTCCGGCTCGCCGACCGGTACGCCGCCGCGTTCGTGCCCTTCACCCTGCTGCTGGCCGGGCTCGCCTGGCTGCTCACCGGCCAGTTCCTGCGGGCGGTGGCGGTGCTGGTGGTGGCCACCCCCTGCCCGCTGCTGCTGGCCACCCCAATCGCCATCGTCTCCGGGCTGTCCCGGGTAGCCCGGCGCGGCGTGCTGGTCCGCGATGGCGGGTCGCTGGAGCTGCTGGGCCGCGCCCGCACCCTGCTGCTAGACAAGACCGGCACACTCACCGCCGGCCGCCCCCGCGCCGCCGAGACGGTGGTCGCACCCGGCGGCGACCGGGACGAGGTGCTGCGCCTGGCCGCCTCCGTCGAGCAGCTCTCCCCGCACGTGCTGGCCGCCGCCCTGGTCCGGCAGGCCCGCGAGCGGGGGCTGCCACTGGCCGAGCCGACCGACGTCACCGAGGAGCCGGGGCGCGGAGTGACCGGCCGGGTGGACGGGCGCCTGATCCGGGTCGGCCAGCTCGCCGACGAGCCGCCCGAGTGGGCGCACCGGACCCGCGAGCGCGCCGAGCTGGCCGGCCGCTCCACGGTCTGGGTCAGCGACGACCGGGGGCCGTTGGGGGCGATCCTGTTGGAGGACCCGGTGCGCCCCGACGCCCGCCGCACCGTGCGGCGGCTGCGGGAGGCCGGGCTCAGCCGGCTGATCATGGTCACCGGCGACCGGCCGCGTACCGCCCGGCAGGTGGCGCAAACCGTCGGCGTCGACGACGTGATCGCCCAGTGCCCGCCGCAGGAGAAGGTGGCCCGGGTCCGGACAGAGTCCGGCAAGGCGATCACGGTGATGGTCGGCGACGGCGTCAACGACGCCCCGGCCCTGGCCGAGGCGCACGTCGGCGTCGCGATGGGCGCCACCGGAGCGACCGCCTCCGCCGACGTGGCCGACGCGGTGCTCACCGTGGACCGGCTGGACCGGCTCGCCGACGCCGTCGAGATCGCCCGGTACGCGCGCCGCATCGCGGTGCAAAGCGCCACCGCCGGGATGGCCCTGGCCGTCCTCGCGATGCTAGTCGCCGCCGCCGGCCGGCTGCCCCCGGTCGCCGGCGCGTTCCTCCAGGAGGGCATCGACGTGCTGGTGATCGTCAACGCGTTGCGCGCCCTCGGGGGCGGCCTGCGCCGCCGGGACGTCCCCCCGGAGACCCGGGAACTGCTCGACCGGTACGCCGGCGAGCACGCCGGCGTCTGGGACGTGCTGGACCGGCTGCGCGACACCGCCGACCTGGTGGCGACCCGCCCCGACGCGGCGGAGTGCGTACCGGCGTTGCGCGAGGTGCATCGCCGGCTGGTCGACGAGGTGCTACCGCACGAGGCGGCCGAGGAACGGCAGCTCTATCCGGCACTCGCCGGTCCGCTCGGCAGCGCGGAGGCGACCTCGACGATGAGCCGGGAGCACGTGGAGATCAGCCGGCTGGTGGACCGGATCGGCGGTCACCTGGCCCAGGACACCGACGGGCGGCTGCGCCCGGACGAGGTGCCCGATCTGCTTGCCGCCCTGTACGGGCTGGACGCCGTCCTCCGGCTGCACCTAGCCAAGGAAGAGGAGGACTACTTCACCCTCAGCCCCACCGACGGCGCCGACGGGCGTTAGGAAGGGGCCCTTGTACAGAGGTGGGCAGGTCCGGGAGAGGCCGGGGATGAGCAGGGCCCCGACCGGAGTGCATCCCTTGGATGCAAGGCGGCGCTCCTCGCCCCGCAAAGACCTCGTGGCGACGTATGTGGGTTCGCGGGCCGACCGGGACCTAACCGGCAAGTCCGCCGGTGGCGGCCTGCTGTCGCTGCTCGCGATCGGCTGCCACGCCTGTAACAAGCTGGTCGTAATGTTGGTGGGCGCCTCCTGTGCGCTGTGTCTGTGGGCTCCGTTGCAGCCGCTGCTGGCGATCGCCTCGATCGTGCTGCTGGGTTGGGCGCCGCGGGCCAGGCTCGCCGCCGAATGGTCCCGCTCGGTGCCGCGAAGGATGCGGCGGTGCCTCTGACGCAAGCGGGCCGCGATGGCTGACGGCCGCGCCGACAAGCTCACTGATCTGGTCCGATCAGGTCCAGTACGTGCCCATGCCTGGAAAGCGGGCGGAAAGCAGCGCGGGAATCCTTTGACTGGCGGCCTTCGCCTTCGCCGCGGCCTCGCACTCCGTTGCTGCGGTGAGGCTGTAGCATCAGCGCATGCGCACTCAAAGTGCGCATAGGTGCGGAGCGTGGGGTTCAACTCCCCCCTCGAACACTAGCCGGGACAGCGGCGCCAGCAATCAGCTGATTAGGAGATCCTGCCGCAGCGAACCTCGTCGCGGCTACCTGGGCGTGAGTTGTAGTTCGCCACGAACGACGATCATGGATTCGTGGTCGGTGTCGCCCCAGAGATGTACTCGATGTACATGATCGAGTCGGATCCCAGCTTCGATTGGTTTCGGTGCTACACGCGCTTCGAGACCCTGTCTAGGGGCAGATCCGGCCGACCACCTCGGCGGCCGCGCGCGCCAGGGTGTCGCCGCAGGCACCGTCGAGGAGCCCGGCCACCACCGCGTCGGCGGTCGCCGGGGTGAGTACGTCCTCGGCGTTGCGACGAAATTTGGCGGCCACCTCGTCGGTGGTCAGCGGGTCATCCGGGTTGCCGCGGGCGTTGCGCACCGTTGCCGACGCCGTCGACCCATCCCGCCAATGGACCGTGACTCTCGTCGGCCGCTCGTGCGGGAGGGCGGCGGTGAAGGCCGGTTCCTCGCGCAGCCGAACTAGCGCGGCGAGCGCGCCCACCTCGGGCCGGGCCAGCCCGTCGGGCAGGAAGCCGGCCGCGGCCAATTCGCCGTCGAGGGCCAGGGTGGCCAGGCTGACGGGCACCGAGAACCGCGCGTGCAGGTCCGAGGAGACCTCGGCGGTGGACAGCGACGCGGCGAAGGCGAAGGTGTCGACCTCGATCGCGGCCAGCCCGCCGCGGTCGCGCACCGGGTCCGGTACGCCGGCGACGGCGGCGCGGAACGCGTCCAGTGCGGGGTGCAACCAGCGCGCGCAGGCGTACGGCTTGAGATAGCTGTCGGCCAGCCGCCATCGGGTGCCCAGGCCCGCGGTCAGTTCAACGGGGGACAAATCGGTGCAGACCAGACCGTCGAGCAGCTCGCCGAGCAGAGCCATCGACCCGGTCGCGCCGTCGGCCGCGCGGCGGGCCGCGGCGGCGCCGTAGTAGGCACCCAGCCCTGTCCACAGGTTGCGGACGGTGCCGCCGCGCATCGGCACGGCCAGGGTCGCGGCCAGCGGCACCGAGCCGGCCAGCTCGATGGCGGTCGCGGTGGTGGCGGGGGAGAGGTCGTCCAGCAGCGCGGTGGCAACCGCCGCGGCGATCGGACCGTGGATGCCGTGGGGGTGCAGCCCGGGCCGCAGGGTGGTGCCGACGCCGAAGCGCATGCCGATCTCGTTGGCGATCAGGAACATCTCGACGAGCCGTCGGTCGTCGACCCCGTTCGTGGCGGCGTGCAGCAGCACGGGCAGCGAGTGCGGTGCGGGGTGCGCCGTCGGCACCGGTGGCAGCCGGTGCCCTTGCGGATGGAAGGACCCGCCGGAGTCGGCGTCCAGCCAGGTCGCGGCCGTGCCGAGGGTGAGCAGCCGGCCGAACGGGAGGTCGGTGGTGGCCGACGGGCGTAGCCTTTCGCCCAGTGCCCGCACGGCCGGGTACTGCAGGCCACCCAGCAGCGCGCCCAGGGTGTCGAGCAGCAGCGCGCGGGTGAAACCGACGACGTCCTCGGGCGGGTCCTCGAGGCTGGTGTCGTGTGCGAACGCGGCGATCCGCGCGGTGTCGATTCCTGTCATCGTCAGTCCTTCGTCAGGCCATCGCGGACTGCCCGGCCCAGGTCGTCGAGCCGGTCCAGCACCCCGCCGAGAGCGCCGGCCAACACCACCCCGTCGACGCCGACCGCGCTGAACGCGGCGAACCGTTGCGCGACCGCGCGCCGGTCGCCGGTCACCACGAAGCGTTCGCGGACGAACCGGTCGGCCCCGGCGGGCACATCGCCGCCGACGCGAGCATCGGCCGTGCCGTGCCGCCGGTAGTCGTGCGCCTCGGCCACGGCGGCGACCCCGGGCCGCAGCGTGGCCGGCACGTCGAACCAGTCTGGCGCCCGCACCAGCCGGGCCGCGCACGACCCGAGCACGGGCGCGGCGGCGGCTTCAGCGTCGGTTTCGTCGTTGGTCACCGCCGCGCGGACGAACATCCAGACCGGCACGTCCGCCCGCGCCGACCGGGCCAACGCCACCGCCTTGCCGACGATTGTGGGGTCCGCGCCCGCGTCGATCAGCACGCCGCCGAGCCGCGCGGCGGTGGCCGCGATGGTGCGCGGCCCGGACGCGGCGCCGAGCAGCAGCGCCGACACCGGCACCAGCTCGCGCAGCGTGTCGAGCGCCGCCTCGTACGCACGCAGCGACGGCGGCGCCAGCCCTTCGTTGCGCACCGAGCTCTCGCCCCGCCCGACCACCGTGAGCACCCGGCCGGGATGGTGTGCGTCGAGGGTACGCACGGCGCCGGCCACCGCGGCCGGGTGCCGCAGCCCGAGGCTGAGCACGCACGGCCCGGCGAGCCGGGCCGGGGTGGCGCTCAGCACCCGCTCGGTCTCCACCAGGCAGTCGGGAAACAGCCGTGGGCTGTCGGCCAGGGCGACACCGTCGAGCCCCGCCGCGAGCGCGGCGCCGGCCAGCTCGACCGGGTCGACCTGGCCGGCCGGCCGGGCCACGTTGAGCACGATCATGGCAGCGCCTCAACGAGGTCGGCGACGTTCAGGTCAGCCGAAGCGCGGTCGGGAATCCCGTCGGACACCACGGACAGGGTGTGGGCCAGCCCGCCGGGCATGCCGGTGATGCCGGCATCCCAGGCCCGCAGGGCGAGCCAGGCGGCGGCCGGGTCGTGCCCGGGCGCGACACCGGGCGGGCCGATCACCATCAGGCTCGCCGCGAGGTCCAGCAGCGCCGGCAGTTCGTTCTCCGGCACCTCGGCCAGCCGCGCCGCACACACGGTGGCGGCCAGCACACCGGTGCTCACCGGCACCGTGGGCGCCGACACCTCGGCCGCGGCGGCCAGCCCGGCGTCGACGGCCGCAGACAGCTCCGCCGTCGACCGGCGCCGGGCCGCGCCGACCGCGAGACCGACCAGCGTCGGCCCGACCGCCGGACCGAGCGACGCGCACCGCTCGCCGTTCCATTGCAGCGCGACGTAGGTCTCCGCCCGGGTGCCGGCGCCGATCAGCGGGAACTCGCCGTCCGGTGTGCCGACCCGGGCCGCCCACGCAGCCAGGGATCCCTCCGGCGCCGGGAGCGCGGTGAACCCGGCCAGCAGGGCTGCGACGCTCATTCCCGGTTCACCTCGGTGCTGTCGGTCACCAGATAGAACTTGAACTTCGTGCGGCCGGCCGGGCCGCGCTCCGCCGGCAACGGGTGCTCCTCGAACCAGCGCAGGTAGTTCGCGTACGCCTCCTCGTCGGCGTAGTACATCTCGGCGATCCGGTAGAACGTGTAGCCCTCCGGCACCGACGCCGTGCCGCCGGAGGCCTGCCGCACTGGGCGCAGCACCTTGTTGAAGACGATCCGGTCGAGATAGGGATTGGCCAGCAGGTCCGGCGCGTGCACGTCGAAGAGCCAGCGCTCGTACTCCTCGGGGCTGACGCCCTCCTCGATCTCGTAACCGAGAATGGTCTTGATCATGTAGTTGCTCTCCTTACCGTCCACAGATGTGACTCGGCGCCCACGCCGAACCCCTCCAGCCGCACCCGCACCGGCTCGATCCGCACCCCGGCCAGCTCGGCGGCCACCTCGTCGTCAGTGCGCACGGGAGCCTTGGTGAATCCGGACGCCCGTTGCCGCGCCACCTCCCGCCGGTAGACCGCGATCGTCCACTCCGCGGGCATGGCCGACGCCGTCCCGCGCACGGCCACCGTCCGGGGCGGAAGCAGGCCGATGTCGAAGACGTGCGGCCGCTCGTTGGTGGCGCCCGGCGCGGGCGTGCCGACCCAGGTGACCAGGGTGTGCGGGTCGCGCCGCCACTGCTCGAGCCGCCGGTGGCCGGCCCGCTGCACCAGGCTGACCGACCAGTCCGGCTCCAGGAACGCGGTCATCGTGCGGCTCACCGGGAAGCCGTCGGTGTCGATGGTGGTCACCTGGGCGAAACCGGCCTCGCCGAGCACGAAGGCGTGCGCGGCGGCGCGGGCGGCGGCGAGGTCCATCAACGGCTCCACGGGGCGAGGCGCCAGGTCGTCACGGTGGCCGGCGTCCGCCCGACCCGGGCGGCGAGTTCGGCGTGGCTGTACGCCCGGTCCGGCACGACCGCGCAGACCACGTCGACCGTGACGCCCGGCCGGTCGAACGGGTACGGGTCGAACCAGAGCACGCCCGGCCTGCGGGCGCCCACGGTGATCCGCTCGACCGGGCCGAACGGGTGCGTGCGCACGGGCGGCAACAGCACGTCCTCGGCCGAGTGCTCGAGGGCCGCCAGCTGTGGGCCCCAGGGCCGAGCCGGGCCGGGCACAGCGGCCGACTGTGGCGGCATCACGCACAGGTAGAGCGAGAGCAGGTCCCAGAGCTGCAGCAGTTCGTAGTTGTGCCAGAGCCGGGTCTCGAACGCGGCCCGCGGCTCGGCCGCCGTCCAGGCCAGCCGCTTCGCCGTGATCCACCGCCGCTCCTCGGCGTCGACCGCCGCGTCCTGCGCCGCCCGGCCGTCGGCGCCGAGGTCCAGCCGGCCCCGGGCACCCGGCGCCGACCACCGGCCCCGGTAGAGGCCGGTCCAGTGCATGCCGACCAGCACCCCGGCGTACACGTCGCCGAGCGCCACCCGCTCGATGCCCTGGCGGTAGAGCCGCACGTGTTCGGTCGCGTCAATCTCCAGGAAATGCAGCGGCCGCCGTTCCAGCTCGTGGAAGAGCACTCTGGCGTCCCAGGCCCGCCAGCCCTCGTCGTGCCGCGCGGCCGCGGTGCGCACCGGCGAACCCGGCGTCGGCGTCTCGAACCGGTCGTTGCCCCACGCGGCCGCCAGCTCGCCGGCGACCCGGCCGTGTTCGACCTGCTCGACCAGGTGCAGCGCGCCGTCGCGCCGGGTGACGATCACGCGGCCGCCGCCCGCAGCGCGGCGCCGAGCGAACGGGCGGCGCCGCCGGCGGCCAGCCCGTCGATCGCGGCGAGCACGGCATCGGCGTGCCCGGGGAAGCGGTGGTCGAGCAACCGCCGGGCCTTGGTCCGCAACGCGTCCCGGTCGAAGGCCCGGGTGCCGTCGCCGCGCGGCAGGTCGGCCGCGCCGGTCAGCACGCTGCCGTCGGTGCGGACGACCCGCACCCGGGCCGGGCGGCCGGCTGGATAGCCGACGTCCAGCTCGGGGTCGTGCCAGACCTCGACCCGCGCGGCCAGGTCGCGCACCGGCGCCGAGGAGACCGTCTCCGCGGTCAGCGTGGTCTCGTCGAGCGTGCCGGTGAGCAGCGCGACCGCGACCGAGGTGGGCACGCTGAACCGGGCGGCCAGCTCGCTGCCGGCGACCGCGCCGAACCGGGCCGCGTGCGCGAACGTGCACACCTCGACGCGTTCCACATCCGACAGCGGGCCGGTCGCGGCGACGATGTCCGCCACCGCGTCGTTGACGCCGTGCAGGTGGGCGCAGGTGGGGTGCGCCTTGGTGTAGCCATGCAGCACCTCGTGGCCGTGGTCCGGCCCGACACCTGACCAGTCGCGGGCGGCGACCGCCGCGAAATGCCGCTCCAGGGCGCCGGGCAGCGGTTCCAGACCGGCCACGGCGGCCGCGCCGAGGCTCGCGCCCAGCTGCACCGAGGCGCCCAGGAACGCGTGCCCGCCGGTACGCCCGGTGAAGATGGTCGCCGCGTCGCTGAGCAGCACGGCCGAGCCGGCCAGCTCGACGGCGCGTCGCATGGCGGCGGCGTCGCCGGGTGCCAGCAGCCGGGCCACTCCGGCGGCCGCGCCGACCTGGCCCCAGGTGCCAATGTCGTGCACGCCGTCCGGCGTGCCCCCCATCGCCCGGCCGACCCGGACGCCGACCTCGTAGCCGGCCAGCACCGCCGACAGCAGCTCCGCGCCCGGTAGGTCCCGTTCCTCGGCGAGCGCCAGCACGGCCGGCACCACGTGCGATGCCGGGTGCCCGCGGGCCGGTCGGTGCCCGTCCTGCAGCTGGTCCGCCGCGATCGCGCTGCCATTGAGGAACTGGGCGTCGGCGGCGGGGCAGCCGCGCCGCGAGCCCACCACGGTCGACTCGCCCGAGCCGCAAGATCCGGCGGCCAGCGCCCGTAGCTCGGCCCGCCCGCTGCCCAGCGCGGCGACCGCGACCGTGTCGGCGACCAGTTCGACCACCCGGTTCTGGACGGCGGTGGGTGCCGACGCCCAGTCGGTGGTCGCGGCGGTCGCGGCGAGCCGCTCGATCATCCCCGTACCCTGGCCATCAGGCCGGCCACGTCCGGCGCGGCGGCCAGGTCGAGCACGGCCGCAGCGATGTCGTCGCGATCGGGCATCCGCGCGGCGTTGAACGCGAACTTGGCGGCCAGCTCGGCCGAGCTGAGTGGGTTGTCCGGCCCGCCGCGATTGACGTCGACCCGCACCTCGTGCCGGGTGCCGTCGTGCAGCACGACCCGTAGCACTGCCGGGAACTGGTTCGGGAAGATCTCGTCGCAGCGGGCGTCCGTTACGCACCGCACCTTCGCCGCCAGCGCCAGCCGCGCCTGGTCCGCCGCCGCCGCGTCGGTGAAGTCGTCATGACCCAAGCCCAGGCCGCCGCCGCCGAGCAGCGCGGCCGCCACGGTGTAGGGGCCGCTGAACGCCGCGTGGTAGCCGGACTTCGGCCGCGCCTTGTCTTCCGGCGGTTGGGCGATCGTGCGCAGCACCGGCGACGGCACGCCCAGCTCGATCGACTCGATCGAGGCCGGGTCGATGCCCCGCGCGCGCAGGGTCAGCGCCGCGTCGATGCCGGCGTGCGTGAAGTGGTTGCACGGGTACGGCTTGAAGAAGATCCCGGGCAACTCCCAGTGCGTGCCGAGCCGGTCGACCACCGCGTCGACATCGGCCCGCTCGCCGCAGAACGCGTGCAGGAAGCCGAACCGCCCTTCGACCACGGTCGGCGGTCCGGTGAGCCCGTGCCGGGCCAGCTCGGCGGCCACCACGCCGGAGTGCGCGGCCCAGCCGCAGTGCACCCGCTTTACGGTGCCGCCGGTCCGGTTGGCCTCCAGCAGGCCGGCACCCATGCTCGCGGCGATCCCGGCCGCGTGCGCGATGCCCTCGGCGTCGGCGCCGCCGACCATCGCGGCCGCCACGGCCGCCCCGACCGCGCCGCAGATCGAGGTCGCGTGTTGGCCGCGCTCGAAGAACTCGGAATTGCCCAGCGCCCGGTCGTAGCCGCCCATGCCGAGTCGGACCGCGACCTCGATGCCCATCCCGGCCGCGTCGAGCAGTGCGGCGCCGGATGCGCCGCGCGCCTCGGCCACCGCCAACGCCGCCGGCACCACCGGCGAGGAAGGGTGCAGAACCGACGGCAGGTGGGTGTCGTCGAAGTCGAGCGAGTGCGCCAGCGTGCCGTTGACCAGTGCCGCGTTCGCGGCCGGGACGCGCAGCCCGGTACCGATCGCGACCGCCTCCGGCGAGCCGCCCGCCGCCTGGACGTACGCGGTGACCGCCCGCGCGGGCGGCAGCCCGGTGGCGGCGAGGCTGTTGCCGATCAGGTCGAGCACCCGGCGGGCCACGTCCTGCCGCATGTCGCCGGGGAGCCCGCCGCGCCGCACCTCCTCGGCGACCGCTGCGAGCCGCTGAACGACCGTCGGGGTGCTCATGCCGCCACCGCCGCGAACGGCCGGATCGGCGAGCCGGTGCCGCCGACGATCCGCAGCGGCGCCATCGCGAAGACGAACGCGGTCAGCCCTTCAGCGGCCGCCTGCTCCAGGTTGAGGTGCTCGATGATGTAGACGCCGGCGTCGACCAGCAGCACCCGATGCACGGGCAGCACGCTGTGCCCGGCGCCCGGCCGGATCTGCTCGTACGCCGTGGTGTCCGAACCGGTGGCGACCACCCGACGCGCGGCCAGCCACTCGGCGGCGTCGGTGGTGGCGCCTGGCACGCCGGCGGTCTGCCCGAGATAGGTCGTCGCGTCGTCGAAGTGCCGCGCCCAGCCCGTGCGCACCAGCGCGACGTCGCCGGGGCGGGGCTCGACACCGGCCCGTTCGGCGGCGGCGGCCAGGTCGGCCGCGGTCACGCCGTAGCCCGGGGGCAGCACGTCGACTCCGTGTACGGCGGCCACATCGAGCAGCACACCGCGGGTGAGCAGCGCGGGAGTGTGCTCGGCGCCGAGCTCGGTGAACCGGCCGCCGGTCTGCGCCGCCGCGGCGTCCACGCCGCCGTGCAGCCTGCCGTCGTGGCTGACATGGGAGAGCGCGTCGACGTGGGTACCCACGTGCCCGCCGGTCACGATCATCTCGTTGGCCGCCGAGCCGCCGTCCGGGCGGACCATGTCGCCGTGCCGGCGGATCAGGCTCATTCGGAAACCGGGGTGGTTCGGCGAGCACGGCATGCCCGTGAAATGCGGGTGCCCGAGCTCGACGAGCCGTACCCCCGCGGTCACCGCGGCGAGTAGGGCGTCGTCCGTGCGCGCCGGGCGGGCCTGCGGCTCGGTGGTCAACTCGTTCCTCCTGGTGGTGGTTCGGACGGTTCGGTCAGGTCGAGGACGAGTCGGGCCCGGCGCACCACCGCGGGATCGACGAACCGGCCGTCGGCGTCGAGCACGGCCACCTCGCCGGCTTCTTCCGCGCGTGCCGCGGCGGACAGGACGGCCCGCGCGGCCGCAACCTCGGCGGCGGTCGGAGTGAAGACCTCGTGCACGACCGGGATCTGTCGGGGATGCACCACCGACCGGCCGACGAAGCCGGTGGCCCGGGCCCGCTCGGTGCTGGCGCGCAGGCCGTCGAGGTCGGCGACGTCGGTGTAGACGCTCTGCACGGGCGAGGGAAGCCCGGCGGCCCGGGCCGCGACCACCACCCAGCCGCGCGCCCAGGCCAGCCCGTCGTCGCCGGTCACCCGCAGGTCAGCCGACAGGTCGGCCTCACCCAGCCCGAGCCCGGCGACCAGCGGGTGCGCGGTGGCCAACTCGGCCGCCCGGGCCAGCCCGGCGGCGCTTTCCAACAGCAGTTGCAGCGGCAGCTCGGCGCGGGTGGCGACTTCGCGGACCACGTCCGGGTCCTCGCACCGCGGCAGCCGCAACCCGGCCAGACCCGACCCGGCCAGCGCGTCGACGTCGCCCTCGCCCCACGGGCCGGTCGGGTCGTTCACGCGTACCCACAACGGTCGGTCGTGGGGGCCCTCGGCGGCCAGCCGCAGCGCGGTTTCCCGGGCGGCCGCCTTCTGGTCCGGCGGCACCGCGTCCTCAAGGTCGACGACCACCGCGTCGGCGCCGGCGGCGAGGGCCTTCGCCACCCGGTCGGCGCGGTGCCCGGGTACGTAGAGCCAGGATCGCGGGGTCACTTGGGTAGTCCGCCGGACCAGCCCAGCGCCCGCGAGATGCGGTCGGCCGCCTCCCGCACCAGCGGACCGAAACGTTCCCGGGCGGCCGCGTCGACCCGGTGCGCCGGGCCGCAGACCGAGATGGCGCCGACGACCGTGCCGTCGATGCCGAAGACCGGCGAGGCGACCGAGCCTGCGCCCTCCTGCCGTTCGCCGTCGGAGTTGGCGACCCCGGTCTCGCGGATCCCGGTGAGCCGCGTCCGGAGCAGGTCGCGGTCGGTCACTGTGCGGCTGGTCAGCGACGGCAGTTCGGCGGCGAACACGGCCTCCCGCTCGGTGTCCGGCAGAAAGGCCAGGATGCACGTGCTGGAGCTGCCGGCGTGCAGGGGGAAACGGCGGCCCACCTCGACCGTCATCTTGATTTCCCGGGTGGACTCGACCTGGTCGAGGTAGACCCGGCCGCTGTGCACCCGCGCCGACACGGTCGTCGTCTCGCCGGTGGTCAGTTGCAGCTCGCGCAGGACCGGCATCGCGACCGTACGTAGCGGTGATTCGCGCAGCGCGCGGGCGCCGAGTGCCGCGGCCGCCGGGCCGAGCTGGTAGCCGCGGCTCGCCGGATCGCTGACGAGCAGCCGGCGCTCGACCAGCGTCTGCAGGATCCGGTGCACCACCGCCTTGGACAGGTCGAGGCTGCGCGCGATCGCGGTGACCCCGAGGAAGTCCGGCCCGTCGGTGAACAGGAGAAGGACGTCGGCCACGCGGCTCGCCGCCTCGGTGCCCTGACTTTCTGCCACGTCGTCATCTCCCAGTGCGGTGTTTCCGCTAGCGGAACACGATTCCAGCACCGACCGGCAGCGGGGTCAACCCCCCAAAGTGGCTCTGTGCAGGGTTGAAGAAGATTCTGCGACGAACCCTTGACCAGGTGAACGGGCAGTGCCAGCATCATGCCCCATGCGATGTTCCGTGCGGCGGAACACGGTCACCCCCAGGAGCTGACATGAGGAAGACCTGGACCCTGAGCCTCGCCTTAGCCCTGCCGCTGGCCCTCGCCGCGTGCGGCGGGTCCGCGCCCGCCGGCACGAGCAACGGCGGTGGCGCGCAGTCCGGTGGCACGATAAAGATCGGTTCCCTGCACCCGCTGAGCGGCGCCGCCGCGGCCGACGGGCAGCAGATGGACAACGGAGCCAAGCTGGCCGTCGAGGCCATCAACAACGCCGGCGGCATCAAGTCGCAGGGCGGCAAGAAGCTGGAGCTGGTCAGCGCCGACACCCAGGGCAAGCCCGAGGTCGGCCAGAGCGAGGCGCAGCGCCTCATCCAGGACGGCGTGGTCGGCCTGGTCGGCACCTACCAGAGCGCGGTCACCGCCAACGTGTCCACGGTGGCCGAACGCAACAAGGTGCCGCTGCTGATCGACGTGTCCAGCGCCGACTCGATCCTCTCCCAGGGCTACAAGTACACGTTCCGGGTGCAGCCCAGCTCCACCGTGCTCGGCACCGCCGGAGCACAGTTCCTCGACCAGGTGGCCAAGGCGGCCAACCAGCCGGTCAAGACCGTGGCGGTGCTGCACGAGCAGGGCCCGTTCGGCACCGCGATCCGGGACGCCTTCAAGGCCGAGGCCGAGACGGCCGGCATCAAGGTCGGCCCGGCGATCGCCTACGACGCCGCCAACGTCTCCGACCTGACCACCCAGGTAACCCAGGTCAAGGCCAGCGGCGCCGACGTGCTGATGGTGGCCGGCTACTACCGCGACGGCGTGCTGGCGGCCAAGGCCGTCGCCACCGTCAAGCCGCCGGCCCTGAAGGCCGTCTACGGCGTCGCCAACGGCGCGTTCGACCTCCCGCAGTTCCCCAAGGAGGCGGGCGCCGCGGCCGAGGGCTTCTTCGACGCCAACTACCACCCCGACATGACCAACCCCGAGATGCAGGCGCTGGCCAAGCTCTACCAGGAGCGCCACAACGACCAGATCCGCACCGGCGCGGTGCTCGCCTACGACTCGGTCAAGGTGATCGCCGACGCGCTGGAGCGGGCCGGCAGCGCCGAAGCGGCCAAGGTGCGCGACGCGATCGCCAGCGGCTCGGTGCCGACCCTGATCGCCGGCAACGGCCCGATCAGGTTCGGCTCGACCGGGGAGAACGAGAACGCCACGCCCATTCTCATGCAGGTCCAGGGCGGCGTGGTCAAGCAGGTGTTCCCGGCCGACAAGGCGGAGGCGAAGCCCGTCTACCCCGCCTTCAAGAGCCAGTGACCTCGCCAGCAGACCAGGGCCACGTCGCCGCCGCCACCGGCGGCGACGTGGCGACCCTGGATCCCGACGCGGTACGCACGCCCACCGCCCGCGCCGTGCCGTGGCTGCGGATCGCGGTGATCGCCGCGCTGATCGTGCTCGCGGTCGTGCTCGCCTACGTCCGCTCCGGCAGCGGGGTGGTCGTCGTCCAGGCGGTGGCCACCGGCGTCCTGATCGGCGGGGTCTACGGCCTGATCGCCATGGGCCTCACCCTGATCTTCGGCGTCCTCGACATCGTCAACTTCGCGCACGGCAGCTTCCTGGCGCTGGCCCTGTTCCTCACGTTCGGGCTGACCCAGGCCGGGCTGCATCCCTACCTCGCGCTCGCCGCCAGCGTGCCGGCGATGTTCCTGCTCGGCGTGCTGGTGCAGCGCGGCGTCCTGGCCGGCGCGATGGGCAAGCCGCTGGAGAACCAGCTGCTGATCACGCTGGGCATCTCCCTGATCATCGAGAACGCGCTGCTGCTGTTCTTCGGCGCCAACCCGCGCTCCGTGGCGCTGCCCGGCGACCGCGGCGTGCCGATCTTCGACGCGGTGGCGAACCTGTCCCGGATCCTCGCCTTCGTCGGCGCGCTGATCCTGGCCGGACTGCTCTACCTGCTGCTGCAGCGCACCCGGCTGGGCACCGCGATCCGCGCGGTGGCCGCCAACGACACCGGCGCGCAGCTGGTCGGCATCGACACCCGGGTGATCTACGCGGTGACCTTCGCGCTCGGCACCGCCTGCGCCGGCGCCGCCGGCACGCTGGTCGCGCCGCTGGTCACCATCGAGCCCACCACCGGTTCGCTGTTCAACATTGTGGCCTTCGTGGTGGTCGTGCTGGGTGGCATGGGCAACGTGGTCGGCGCGCTGGTCGGTGGTCTGGTCATCGGCCTGGCCGAGCAGCTTGGCGGCATCTACCTGCCCGGACAGTCGCCCTTGCTGTCGGTGTTCATCGTCTTCGTGCTCGTGCTCTTCCTGCGCCCGCAGGGACTCTTCGGGAGGTCGGCATGACGACCACCACCGACACGCCGGCGCCGGAGACAGCGGCGGGCAAGCCGCTGCCCCGCCTGCCGTGGAACCGGCACCTCGTGGCCATCGCGGTACTCGCCGTGCTGCTGGTGCCGCTGCCGCTGATCCTCCCGCCGGCGCAGGCGTCGGTCGCGGTGCGGGTGCTCATCTTCGCCCTGATGAGCATCGGCTGGAACATGATGAGTGGCTTCGGCGGCATGTTCAGCTTCGGGCACGCGGCCTACTTCGGGATCGGCGCGTACGCCAGCGCCTGGCTCCTGGTCGAGCACCGGGTGTCGCCGTGGATCGGGATGCTCGCCGGCATGGTGATCGCCGCGGCGTTCGCCACGCTGATCGGCTTCCTCGCACTGCGCTACAAGTTGCGTGGCGCCTACTTCGCGCTGGCCACCTTCGCGTTCGCGGAGATGCTCCGGCTCTGGGCGACCAACAGCGACTTCGTCAACCGCGCGGTCGGCTACCACGTGCCGCTGCGCCCCGACACATCGTGGTGGTGGATCCAGTTCGAGCCGACCTCGCCGAACTACTTCTGGATCGCGCTCGGGCTCACCGTCGTCGCGCTGGTGATCAGCGTGCTGTTCGTCCGCTCGCGCGCCGGGCAGTTCACCAAGGCGGCCCGCGACGACGAGGACGCGGCGGCTGCGGTCGGCATCCCGGTGATGCGCTACAAGCTGCTGACGATGGCGCTCTCCGCCGCGATCACCGCGGTCGCCGGCGCCTTCTACGTGCAGTACTTCCTGTTCATCGACCCCGACCTGGCGTTCGGGTCGAGCGTGTCGATCCAGGCGATCCTGCCCGCGGTGATCGGCGGCGTGGCGACCATCTGGGGTCCGGTGATCGGCTCCGTGGTGATGGGCCCGCTCAACGACGTGACGGCGACGATGCTACGCAACCCGCCGCCCGCGCTGGAGTTCCTGCAGGGGCGCAGCGGCCTGGACGTGATCGTCTACGGCACCCTGCTGATCATCATCGTGCTGCTCCTGCCGAAAGGCATCTACGGAACGATCCGTCAAAGGTGGTCCCGGCGATGACGCTGCTTCGGGTCGACGGCATTTCCAAGTCGTTCAAGGGGCTGCGCGCGGTCGACGAGGTGAGCTTCGAGGTCGCTGAGGGCAGCATCCTCGGCGTCATCGGGCCCAACGGCGCCGGCAAGACCACCATGTTCAACCTCATCGCGGGCGCGTTGCGGCCGGACTCCGGCCGGGTGCACCTGGACGGCAAGGAGATCACGGGGCACGCGCCGCACAAGGTGACCGCCGCGGGCATGACCCGCACGTTCCAGCTGATGCGGCCGTTCTATTCGATGACCGTGCTGGAGAACGTCACCACTGCGGTGCTGGCCGGCGGCGCCGCCAGGCGCACGGCCCGGACCGACGCCGCCGAACTCATCGAGCGGGTCGGCCTCGGCCGGTGGCGCGACGCGGCGACCGAGGGCCTGCCCACCGCGGCCCTCAAGCGGCTGGAGCTGGCCCGGGCGCTGGCCAGCAGACCCCGCGTGCTGCTGCTCGACGAGGTGCTGGCCGGCCTGGTACCCGCCGAGCGTGCGCCGGTGATGGAGCTGCTGGAACGGCTGCGCACCGAAGACGGCGTGACGCTCGTCTTCGTCGAGCACATCATGGCCGCCGTCATGCGGCTGTCGGACTCGGTGCTCGTGCTCGACCTGGGCCGGGTGCTCACCTCGGGCGCACCGGAGGAGGTGACCCGCGATCCGCGGGTCATCGAGGCCTACCTCGGGGAGGACCCGCATGCTCACGCTTGAGGGAGTCAGCGCCGGCTACCACGGCCTGCAGATCCTGCACGAGCTCGACCTGCGGGTCGAGGAGGGCGAGATCGTGGCGATCGTCGGCGCCAACGGCGCCGGCAAGACCACCACGCTCAAGACGATCTCCGGGCTCGTCAAGCCGACCGCGGGCACGATCACGTTCGACGGCAGACGGGCCGACGGCGTACGCCCGAGCGAACTGGTCGCCCGCGGCCTGCTGCACGTGCCGGAGGGGCGGGCGCTGTTCGGACCGCTCAGCGTCGAGGAGAACCTGCGGATGGGCGGCTGGACCCGCGGTCGCAAGCCGCTCGACGAGCCGCTGCGTGGGGTCTTCGATCTGTTCCCGATCCTCGCCGAGCGGCGCGCCCAGGCCGCCGAGACGCTCAGCGGCGGGCAGCAGCAGATGCTCGCGATCGGCAGGGCGTTGATGGCCGGTCCGCGGCTACTGCTGCTCGACGAGCCGTCCACCGGACTGTCACCGAAGCTGACCTGGACCGTGCTCGACGCGGTCAAGGCGATCCGCGACCGGGGCGTCTCGGTGCTGCTGGTCGAGCAGAACGCCGCGCACGCGCTCAATCTGGCCGACCGGGCGTACGTGCTGGAGAGCGGCAGCCTGGTCCTCGAGGGCCCGGGGCCCGAGCTCGCCCGCGACGATCGGGTCCGAGCCGCGTACCTGGGGCTCTAGCATGACCTCCACCGTGGAAGCCGTGGCTCGGCTCGGCGCCTGGGCCGCCGGGCTACGCTGGGCCGACGTCCCGGACGCCGTCCGCGGCCGGCTCGGGCTGGTGCTGCTCGACTCGCTCGGCGTGACCGTGGTCGGCGCCCGGCAGGCCGAGCAGCGGGCCCTGGTCGCCGCCTGGCGCCCCGGGCCGGGGCCCGCGCCGCTGGTCGGCGGCGGCACGACCACCACCGTCGAGGCGGCAGCCTGGCTCAACGCGACCGCGATGGCACGACTCGAGCTCGACGAGGGGCACAAGTACGCCAGGGGTCATCCGGCGGCGCACGGGCTACCTGCGGTGCTTGCGCTCGCCGCCGACCTCCGCGCTTCCGGGCCGGAGACGATGGCGGCGCTGCTCGCGGCCTACGAGGTGGCGGCGCGATTCGGCCGGGCCACCACCCTGCGGGCCGGCATGCATCCACACGGCAGCTGGGGCGTCGCGGGCGCGGCGGCCGGCTGTTCACGGCTGCTCGGCCTGCCCGGCGGGGGCGTCGCCGCAGCGATCGACGCGGGCGCCGGCCTGCCGGTGGCCGGACACTTCGCCAGCGCGCTCGACGGCAACCCGGTCCGCGACGCCTGGCTGGGAGCCTCCAACGTGTCCGGGTTGGCGGCGGCGCGGATGGCCGCGGCCGGCGTCGCCCGCAACACCGGTACGCCCGCGGTGTCGCTCGGCGACGTGCTCGGCCGGTTCGACCCCGCGCCGCTCACCGACGGGCTCGGCACGCGGTGGGAGGTGCAGCTCGGCTATTTCAAGCGGCACGCGTCCTGCTCATTCACCCACCCGGCCGCCGACGCGGCCCTGCTGATGCGGGCCGACGGGCTGACGCTCGACGCCGTGGAGGAGGTCCTGGTCGAGACCCACTCGCTGGCCGGCGGGCTGGGCCGCACGAGCTGGGACAGCCGGCTGGCCGCGCTGTTCTCGACGCCGTTCGTGGTGGCCGCCGCGCTGGTCCACGGCACCGTCGACCCCGCCGTCTCCGCCGACGACCGGCGCGACGACCCGCGGGTGCGCGCGCTGGCCGCCAAGGTGGTGCTGCGGGTGGCTCCGGACCTCGACGCCCGACTGCCCGACGAGCGTGCGGCCCGGGTCACCGTCCGAGCCTCCGGCGCGCCACCCCGGGTGCTCGAGGTGCCCAACCCGATCGGCGACGCAGCCCACCACCCGATGGCCGAGGGCGACGTGCTCGCGCTGCTCGAACGCCTGCTCCACGCCGACACCGTCCGGGCCGTGCACGAGGTCGCCGCCGGCCTGGCCGCCAGCGCCGACGTCGGACCCGACCTGCGCCGGCTCGCCGAGATCTAGGAGCAAGACCTTGCGGATCTATGCCGTGACCCCGATCCACGTCGATGCCGAGGAACTGGCCCGCCGGCAGGCGCGCTACGCCGCGCTCTCGCCGCCGAGCGTCGAGGTCGTGCTGCACGACATCGGACCGGACGCACCCCGCGCCCTGGACACCGACGCGCAGGTGCGGGAGAGCGAGGCGCTGGTCGCCGCGGCGCTGCGCGGCGCGCCGGCCGGCTTCGACGCGCTGCTACCGGACTGCGTCCTCGACCCCGGCGTCGCGGACCTCGCCGGCGCCCTGCCGGTGCCGGTCTTCGGACTGCTCCGGCTCAGCCTCGGCTGGGCCGTGCTGACCGGGCGCAGGTGCGCGGCGGTGGCCCGCAACAAGGCGATCGCCGACGAGATCGTGGCCCGGGCCGGGGTCTACGGCTGGTCGGCCGACCTGCTCGGCGTCGAGGTGCTCGACCTCGACGTGCACGCGATCGCCGACACCTCCCGCTGGGCCGGCACACTCGGCGCTGCCGTCGGCACGCTCGCCGCGGGCGGCGCGCGTGCGGTGATTAACGGCTGCTCGGCCGTCGACCTGCCGTCCGGCGTCAGCCTGCCGGCCCGGGTCGTGGACCCGACCGCGCTGGCGCTGCGGCTGATCGGCGCGGGGGAGGTGGGCGCGTGACCGGACCGGACCTCGTGGTCGCCGGCGCCGGCGGGGGCCTGGTCGCCGCCCTGCGCGCCGCGCAGCTCGGCCTCGACGTGTTGGTGGTCGAGGCCAGCAAGCACTTCCGCCGGGGCAACAACACCTCGATGTCGACTGCGATGATCCCGGGCGCCGGCTCGCGGTGGCAGCGGGCCGCCGGCATCGACGACTCGGCCGAGCTGTTCGCGGCGGACGTCGCGCGCAAGACCAAGGGGCAGGGCGACCAGAGGCTCGCCCGCGCCCTCGGCGCGGTGAGCGCCGAGCTGGTGGGGTGGCTGGCCGACAGCGTCGGGCTGGAGCTGTCCCTGGTCACCGACTTCCACTACCCGGGCCACTCGGTCGACCGCTGCCACACCGTCGAGGGCCGGCACGGCACCGTGCTGCTCGACCATCTGGTCCAGCGGCTGGCCAGGGCCGGTATCGACCTGCTGGTGCCGGCCCGCCTGGTCGACGTGGTGATCGACGCTGGCGGGATGCGGGCCGCGGTGGTCGAGCGGCCGGACGGCACGCGCGAGGAGATCCCGACCGGCGCGGTGCTGCTGGCCACCAACGGCTACGGCGCCGACCGGACCCTGGTCGGCGAGCACCTGCCGGAGATCGCCAAGGCGGTCTACCACGGCAGTGAGATGTCCCGCGGCGACGCGCTGCGGATCGGCACCGCGCTCGGCGCGCAAAGCGCGTTCCTCGACGCGTACCAGGGGCACGCCGCCCTTTCGGCCCGCTCCACGACGCTGGTCGGCTGGGCGACCGTGATGCACGGCGGCTTCCTGCTGGACACCACCGGACGGCGGTTCGGCGACGAGACGACCGGCTACTCCGAGTACGCCGCCGCGCTCGCGGCCCGCCCGGACGCGTCCGGTTGGCTCGTGCTGGACCGCCGGATCCACGATGCCTGCCTGACGTTCACCGACTTCCGCCAGAGCGTGGAGTCGGGCGCGCTGCTGCACGCGCCCGACGCCGCCGCCCTGTCGTCGGTCACCGGGTTGCCGGCCGAGGCCGTGGCCGCGGAACTCGCCGAGACGGCCGCGGTGGCACGTGGCGAGCGCGCCGACCGGTTCGGCCGCACCTTCTTCGAAGCACCACTGGAGCCGCCGTACCTCACCGCCCGGGTGGTGCCGGCGCTCTTCCACACCCAGGGCGGCCTGGTGGTCGACGAGCATGCCCGGGTGTTGCGCCCGGGCGGCGCGCCGATCCCCGGCCTCTACGCCTCGGGCGGCGCCGCGGCCGGCATCTCCGGTCATGGCGCGGCCGGTTACCTCGCCGGCAACGGCCTTCTGCCCGCCCTCGGCCTCGCCTACCTCGCGGCGAACGACGTCGCTCGAACCACGGGAGGAAACGCATGAAACCGCTGGAAACCCTGATCAAGAACGTAACCGTGGTCCGGCCCGACGCCGGCTCGCCCGACGGCGACCGGCTCGACATCGGCATCGCCGGTGGCAAGGTGGTGCGGCTGGAGGCCGACATCCCGGCCGACGAGGCACAGACCGTTGTGGACGGCCGTGGCCGGTTCGCGTACCCGGGCGCGGTCGATGCGCACCAGCACTGGGGCATCTACAACCCGCTGGCCGAGGACACCACCACCGAGAGCCGCGCCAGCGCGCAGGGCGGCGTGACCACCGGGCTGACCTACATGCGCACGGGGCAGTATTACCTCAACCGGGGCGGCTCGTACGCCGAGTTCTTCCCGCACGTGCTGTCCGCCTCGGAAGGGCGCTCGTTCATCGACTACGGATTCCACCTCGCACCGATGATGAAGGAGCACATCGACGAGATCCCCTCGATCGTCGAGAACTTCGGCGTCACCTCCTTCAAGATCTTCATGTTCTACGGCAGCCACGGCCTGCACGGGCGATCCGCCGACCAGAGCTCGTTCCTGATGATCCCACCGAACGAGCGCTACGACCTCGCCCACTTCGAGTTCGTGATGCGCGGCGTGCAGGCGGCCCGGGAGAAGCTGACCGAGGCCGCACCGCACGTGTCGCTGTCGCTGCACTGCGAGACCGCCGAGATCATGACCGCCTACACGAAGCTGGTCGAGCAGGATCGGTCGCTGTCCGGTCTGGCCGCCTACAGCGCGTCGCGGCCGCCGCACTCGGAAGGGCTCGCGGTGACGATCGCGGCGTTCCTGGCCGACGAGACCGGGCTGCCCAACATCAACCTGCTGCACCTCTCCTCGCGCAAGGCCCTGCGGGCAGCGATGCTGATGGCCAGGACGTTCCCGCATGTCGACTTCCGCCGCGAGGTCACCATCGGCCACCTGTTGGCCAGTGTGGACACGGCGCACGGCCTGGGCGGCAAGGTCAACCCGCCGTTGCGCCCGCAGGAGGATGTGGAGGCGCTCTGGGAGTACGTGCTCGACGGCAGCGTCGACTGGGTGGTCAGTGACCACGCGTGCTGCAAGGACGAGATGAAGTTCGGCGACCCGCGCGACGACATCTTCGCCGCGAAGTCGGGCTTCGGCGGCGCCGAATACCTGCTGCCCGGCCTGGTCTCCGAGGGGCGCAAGCGCGGCCTGTCGCACCAGCGCATCGCGCAGCTGGTCGCCTGGAACCCGGCCCGCCGATACGGCCTGCCCGGCAAGGGCACCATCGGTGTCGGCTTCGACGCCGACCTGTGCCTCGTGGAGAACGCCAGCTGGACCGTGCACGCTGCCGACTCCGAGTCAACCCAGGAATACACGCCGTTCGAGGGCTTCGAACTCGGCGCCCGGGTCACCGACACCTGGGTCCGTGGGCAGCACGTGCTCGACGCCGGCAACATCGTCGGCACCCCGAGCGGCCGCTACGTACACCGTCCGTACCAGGGGTGAGCATGTCCGCTGCGAACGACGGACCGCTGGCCGGCCTGCGGGTGCTCGACGTGTCGACCATCCTGGCCGGCCCGCTGGTGGCGCAGATGCTCGGCGACTTCGGCGCCGAGGTCATCAAAATCGAGCACCCGGGCCGCGGCGACGGCATGCGCGGGCACGGGTTGGCCAAGGGTGACCAGCCGCTGTGGTGGAAGATGGTGGCCCGCAACAAACGAACGGTCGGGCTCTATCTCGGTGACCCGGCCGGCGCGGAGATCTTCCGCAAGCTCGCCGCCACTGCCGACGTCGTGATCGAGAACTTCCGGCCCGGCACGCTGGAGCGCTGGGGGCTCGGCTACGACGTGCTCTCCGCCGACAACTCGGGGCTGATCCTGCTGCGGGTCACCGGCTTCGGCCAGTCCGGCCCGTACGCGTCGCGGCCGGCCTTCGGCACGCTGGTCGAGTCGATGAGCGGCTTCGCCCACCTGACCGGCGAGCCGGACGGCCCTCCGACGCTGCCGGCGTTCGGCCTGGCCGACTCGATCGCCGGCATGGCGGGCGCGGCAGCGGTCTCGATGGCGCTGTTCCAACGGGAGAAGGACGGCCGGGGTCAGGAGATCGACCTCGACCTGCTCACCCCCATCATGACCGCGGTCGGGCCCGGCGTGATCTACGCCGACCAGCTCGGCGTCGACCAGCAGCGCACCGGCAACCGGTCGGTCAACAACGCGCCGCGCAACACCTACCGCACGTCCGACGGGCACTGGGTGGCCATTTCCACCAGCGCCGACAGCATCGCCCGGCGGGTGCTGACCCTGGTCGGCCACCCCGAGGTGATCGACGAGCCGTGGTTCGCCACCGGCCGCCAGCGGGCGCAGCACGCCGACCTGCTCGACGGCTACGTGGGGGAGTGGATCGGGGCGCGGACCCGCGACGAGGTGCTGCGCGCGTTCGAGGAGGCAGGGGCCGCGGTGGGCCCGGTCTACAAGCCGAGCGAGCTGCTCGACGACCCGCAGGTGCGGGCGTTGGAGCTGGTGACCACGGTGGACGACCCGGACCTGGGTCCGATTCGGATGCAGAACCTCCTCTGGCGGATGAGCCGCACGCCGGGCCGGATCCGGTTCACCGGGCGGGCGCTGGGCGCCGACACGGACGCGGTGCTCGGCGACGAGCTGGGCCTGTCGGCGGAGGAGCTGGCGGCTCTCCGGGAGCGTGGCGTGCTGGGCTAGGTCCCGCCCGTCGGAACGACATACATGGATATTGACACGGCATCCGCCCAGCTCTAGCGTCATCCTCCGGATCGTGGTGGTGTAGCCACGTTCCGCTCAGCGAAACACTGGGGGCCATTGTGCTCCACAGGTTCCGTTCCCTCGCCGGCTTGCTCGTCGCCGCCGGTCTCACCGTCGCCAGGTCGCCCGGCATCGCCCACGCCAAGCCACGACTCGACTGCTCCACCACCGCCGCCGCCGGAAAGCTCAGCCGCGCCGTCGGCTACCCGACGACGGTCACCTCCGCCGCCACCAGCGCCACGGCGGCCGCCACGTCCTACTGCGACGTGCGGGCCAGCATCACGGTCGGCGCCGACGGCGGCAGCACCTCTGTCATCCAGCTGCATCTTCTGCAGGTGCCGGCCGACTGGAACCGCCGCTACGTCCAACTGGGCGGCGGCGGCGGCTTCTGCGGCAGCATCCCGACCGCCGGCACGTCCGGCGACGGCACTGTCGACCTCGGCTACGCTGTCGCCTCCGACGGACACCAGTCACGTCGGCGGCGGCTCGGACGCCTCGTTCGCGCTCGACAACACCGCCGCGCAGAACACCTGGGGCTACCTCTCGGAGCACCTGACCGCGCTCGCGGCCAGGGCGCTCCTCAAGGGAATGATCAACCACGCCCCCGCGTACGCCTACTTCGTGGGTTGCTCGACCGGTGGCAGGCAGGCCCTGGTCGAGGCGCAGCGCTGGCCCGGCGACTTCGACGGGCTCGTCGCCGGCACGCCGGCCAACCGGCAGAACTACCTCGCCCCCCTGTCCCAGGGCGTGCGCGAGCAGCAAAACCGGGACGCCGACGACCGCCAGATCGTCGACGCGGCCGCCGCGGCGGTGGCCAACCAGGGCGTGCAAACGGCCTGCGACGGTGTGGTCAAGGACGGTGTCGTCGACGACCCGCGGGCCTGCCGGTTCGACCCGGCGACGCTGCTGTGCCCGGGGGGAGCGGCCAACAGGCGGGATTGCAGGGTGCACCGGGCCGAGGATCAGCCGGCCCGACACTACCTGACGCAACCGGACGTGGTAGCGGGCCTAGACCAGTATGTCGACAATCTGATCGCAGTATGCAACGGGGTCTGACCAGGAGAGACGAGTGGCAAGCACGTGTCGGCGACGGTGCGACCGGTGGCCACAGAAGCCTCCGCTCAACCGGCAGGGGCTTGACGTTGCCAGGCACGGAAGGAATTCTGGTTACTGGCATAGACCAATCCATCGATCCCGATCCAACCCCACCATCCCGGGCGAGCACCGCAGGCCGATGGCCGATCCTCGCTCTTGCTGGCCCGACCGGCCTGGCGGATTTCGTGCGGGTTACCACCTGCGGTGGCCGGCCCACCGCGCTCGGAGCCGGCAGACACCGGCAGGGTTCGCCCACCTAGACCGGCACAAGTGGAGGTCGCATGTTACTTTCGCCCATTTCTCGCGCGTATCACCGCCCTGTCGCATTCGCCGCATCGGTCATGCTTGTCGTCGGCGTGTTGCACGCGCCGCCGGCCCGAGCCGAACAACAGGCTCCCGGGCAGGCGCGCGCGAGGCAGGTTCTTCCGGCGCCGCAGCAGGTCGACTCGCGTCCGGGAGTCGTGGTCTTGCCCGACATCATCGATGTTGTCGCGGGCGAGGCCGCCGATCCGGCAGCGCAGACATCGCTCGTGGATCTGCTTGCCGAGCATGACGTCACCGCCCGGATTGTCCGCGACGGAGATATGTCGTCGCCGCTTCCTGTGATTGTCCTGGGTGGGCCGACTGAGACTCCGGCGAGCGCGGGTGCGCTGAGTGCCCTCGGCGTCGAGGGCCCGGAAGCACTGCCCGGTGAGGGCTACGTGCTGGCGGCCGGCCTCGACGCGCGCGACCGGCCGCGAGTCGTCCTCTCCGGCGTTGATGGTGCCGGCACCTTCTACGCCGTCCAGTCACTCCGCCAGCTGCTCGTATCGGCGGGCCCCCGAGCAGCCGTCAACGGTGTGCAGATTCGCGACTGGCCGGGCTACAAGATCCGTGGCGGCATGGAATCCTTCTACGGACCGGTGTGGTCGCAGGAGGATCGGCGCTCGCAGATCGAGTTCCTGGCGCGGCACAAGATGAACATGTTTTTCTACGGACCGGCGGACGACCTGCGTACCGGGTCTAACTGGGACTCCTTGTACGACGAGGCTGAGCTGGCCCTGATGAAGGAGATCGTCGACCTGGCGAAGGCCCGTCACGTCGACTTCGTGTACCGGATCTCGCCGGAGGCGCCGATGGCGCCCAGCCAGGGAATGTGTCACGTACGCGACGACGATCGGGCCCAGCTGCTGAACCGCTTCGAGCAGTTGTGGGACATCGGGATCAAGAGCTACGTCATCGCCTGGGACGACGTGTCGGGCAATTTCGCGTGCCAGGAGGACCGGGACGCCTACGGTGCCGACCCGTCGCCGCTCGCGGCTGCCCAGGCCGGTGTCACGAACTTCATGCAAGAGAATTTCATCGCGAAGCACGCCGGCGCCAGCCGCATGGTGACCGTGCCGACCGAGTACTCGGCCATGGCGAAAACCCCCTACAAAGACCGCTTCGACGAGTTGCTGAGCACCGACGTCGACCTGTACTGGACGGGCCGGTCAGTGGTCTCCCCGAGCATCACCGAGGAAGACCTCCGGGCCGCACAGGAGGTGTGGCCACGGCACCGGATCATGATCTGGGACAACTACCCGGTCAACGACTACGCCCGCAACCGGCTGCTGCTCGGCCCGCTGGTAAACCGGGACGCCGGTATGGCGGACGACGTCATCGGCATCTCCTACAACGAGCTCGTCGGCGACCAGGAGGCCTCCCAGATCCCACTCGGTACCCAGGCCGACTACTCCTGGAACCCCGGGGCCTACGACCCGGAACGCTCATGGACGCGCACCCTGCAGATCCTCGGCGGCGACGCGTACCAGGAACTGCGGCTCTTCGCCGAGAACAACCGGAGTAGCGCGCTCGACAACACCGCACAGCCGGAGTTCGCCGCGCTCATCAAGCAGTTCATCGCCGACTACCGGGCGGGCCGATCCGTGGACGCCCAGCTCGCCCAGCTCGACGACGAGCTGCGTCGCCTCGAGGAACTTCCCGCCGCGCTGCGGGCAAAGCTCGACAACCCGCTGCTCCTGAAGCAGATCGGGCCGTGGCTGGACCGCGTCGGGGTGACGGGTAAGGCAGGTCGGGCGGCGCTGCGCATCCTCCGCGCCCAGGACCGGGACGCTGGCGAAGACGCCTGGCTGGCCCGACGGGACCAGGCGAGCGCGCGCGCCATTCTCGACCGTACCTGGCACCAGATTTCGCCCGGCCCGGTCGACGAACTGCTCAACTTCGCGGCGTCCCAGAGTGACGGCTACATCGGTGACCGCTGGTTCGGCGACCTCGGTATCCCCACCGGCGCACCTGCTGCCGCCGATGGCTCTCCGCTGGGCAACCTGACCGACCGGCGCGATGACACGGCCTACGTTGCCGCCGGAAAGCCAGCGGACGGTGACGCGATCGAGGTTCCGATCACCAAGCCGCACCGGCTCTCCGCGGTGACCGTCGTGCAGGACGCGACCGCTCCGGCGGACGGCATGATCCAGGCGCTCGTCGAGGGCACCTGGGTGGATCTTGGACCGCTCGCCGATGGATTCACCAAGGTGCCGGCCCAGGACCTGGCGGCCAGCGCGGTGCGGATCCGGTGGACTCCGGGTTCCGTCGCACCGCGCGTCTACGAGATCGTTACGCACTACTCCGACGTGCTCAGCGGTAGCGTGTCGATCGACCCGCCGGGCTCGCTCATCAAGCCGGGGGCAACCAAGCGGTTCCAGGTCACCCTCGATGTGTTCGCCGCGAGTAGCTTGAGTGGCCGCGTCACCGCGAGCGGCCCGGATGACTGGACCGTCAACCCGGCGACGCAGAACCTCCGCGCCCGGCCGGATGGTCGGACCATCGTCACGAGCGTACCGGTAGAGGTGACGGTCCCCGCGGACGCTGCCCCTGGGCGGCACGAGGTCGCGGTGACCGTGCAGATGGACGGCATCGCACCGGTCAACCTGTCGCTCCCGATCCTGGTCGGGGCGGGCAGCTATCCGGAGTTCGTGGCGGGGGCGAACCCGACTGGCTACTGGCGGCTGGGCGAGGCGGCTGGCTCCGAGACAGCCGTCGACAGCTCCGCCAGCGGACAGGACGGGACCTATCGGGACGGCGCGCGGCCGGGCGCCGACGGTGTGCTTGCCGATGATGGCGCGGCCGATGTCTCGGCCGGCTACATCGACGTGCCGCGGAGCCCGGGAACGAACCTGAAGGGAGCCTTTACCTTGGAGGCGTGGGTCAAGCTCGACCAACTCGCCCCGGCGCCAGGGCAGGCGATCATCGAGAGCTACGACACACCGGCGGTCAATGGGTACGTGCTGCGGGTGGACAACGGGGTGCTGCAGGCGTGGTCGCTGGGCACGCCAGGCCAGGGATACGGCGTCGTCTCCGGGCGTACCCGGTTGGTGCCGAACAGGTGGCACCATGTCGCAGCCGTGTTCGACGGGTCCCGGCTAACCGTGTACCTCGACGGCGTCGCGGACGGCAGCATCGCGACAGCGGTGGTCCCCGGTAGCGGTACGGCAAGCCTCAAGCTTGGTGGCCGTGGAGACGACACCTTCCAGCGGCTGCAGGGCGACCTCGACGAGGCGGCTGTCTATGCTCGCGCGCTGAGCGCGGCCGAGCTGCAGGAGCACTTCTTCGCCGGGCTCGGATGACCGGACATCTGGATGCGCGTCAGCCGTTCTGGGAAGGGGGGCTGACGCGCATCTGGATGGCGTAGCGATCCCCGCGGTAGAGCGACCGCCCGAACTCCACGACGTTGCCCATGTTGTCGACAGAGATGCGTTCTATCAGGAACGCCGGGGTGTCCTCGGCGACTTCGAGTCGCTTCGCCTCGGTGGCGGTCAGGCGGGCGATGGTGACGGTCTGGCGTGCCGATTCCAGCCGCACCCCGAAGGCGCGGCCCAGAACTTCGTACAGCGAGTCGTCGCGCCCCATTATTTCCAGCAGGTTGGGAAACCGCGTCGCGGCGAGGTTGGTCCGCTCCAGGGCCATCGGAATCCCGTCCGCGGTACGGACCCGCTCGATGTAGTGGGTCGCCTCGCCCGGGGCGATGTCGAGGTTGGCGGCGATGGCGCGAGTGGCCGGGCGGGTGCGACTGCGGTAGGACTTGGCGCCTGGCGTCATGCCCCGCACCCGCATGTCCTCGCTGAAGGAGCGGAAGATCTCCGAGTGGGTCAGCGTCGGGTGCTGCACGAAGGTGCCGCGTCCGGGTACCCGCCGGACCATTCCCTCCGACTCCAGCGTGTCGATGCAGCCTCGGACGGTCATCCGGGCTACCCGGAACCGTTCGGCGAGGACCCGTTCGGAGGGGAGCAGCGCGCCATCTCGCGAGTTCAAAACCATCGCGGTGAGGACGTCCCTGATGTGCTTGCCTTTGGCGCGGGTCTGCTCCGCCAGCAACGACTCAAGCGCCCCGTCGCTCGGCTCGTGTCGGGTCCTTGGCACGGGCTCCCTTCCCTTCCTAGCTGATGGAGTCATCGTACGGGCACCGTCCCGCACATCGAGACGGGTCTACTCGTTGACTACCGGTCTATACCAGTTTAGATTCGGCTTCTCCGCCGGGTCCGGTGGGGGGCGGCACAACGATCGGAGATGTAATGCCCAGGAAGCGCGGTGCGATGGGCGTGGTGGCCTTGCTCACCCTCGCCCTTGCCGCTTGCGCCCCAGACAGCGGAGGCGGCGACAAGGCCGTCAACCTAAAGGTCTGGGGCTGGCGGCAGGAGGATGTCGCGGCATACAACAAGATCTTTCAGATTTATGAGGATGCGCACCCCGGCGTCACCGTGGAATACGTCCCCTACAAGAACACCGAGTACGACACCATCCTGAGAACCGGCCTGACCGACGCCAACGGACCAGACGTCGCGCAACTGCGCTCCTACGGCCTCCTCCAGCCGCTTGCCGCCGCCGGCAGCCTGGTGCCCCTCGATGACCAGATCAAGGAGCTGGGTTCCTTCCCGCAGCCCGTCCTCGACGGCGCCAGGGGCGACAGTGACAGGCGCGTCTACGGCGTTCCGTTCGCGCTCCAGACCCTGCACGTCATCTACAACAAAAAGATCTTCGACAAGAACGGCGTCACCGCCCCTACCACCTGGGCGGACATGATCGCGGCCTTCGACAAGCTCGCCAAGGCCGACGTCGTGCCGCTGGCGAGCACCGTCACGGACACGTGGATGCTGCCGATCCAGCACGAGATCTTCGGGGCCACGACCTACGGCGGCACCGACTACCTCACCAAGATGCTCGCCGGTCAGGCGAAGTTCCCGGACGCGCCCTGGGTGAAGTCCCTCGAGACCTGGAAGAGCACGAACAAGTACTGGCCACCGCAGTCGTCCGGGATCAGCTACGCCGACGCGCAGGCGCTGTTCACCGCCGGCCGGGCCGCCATGTTCCCAGGCGGGATCTGGGAACTCGCGGTCTTCGAAAAGGCCAACCCAGAGTTGGAGATGGGCATCTTCAACGTGCCGCCGGCGCCCGGTGCGGCGGTCGACAAGACGCTGGTTCCAGGGTACGTCGACGGATCGTTCGGGGTCTCGGCGAAGTCCCGCCAGCGGGCTGCGGCTCTGGACCTGGTGCGCTGGATGGCGACGCCGGAATTCGGCCGAGCGTTCTCCAGCGAGCTGCGCCAGATCTCCCCGGTACCGGGTGTCGAGCCAAAGGACGACCTCCTGGCGCAGGCATTGCGGGCGTACCAGGAGAACCCGAGCCCGTACGTCACCTACGCGTACTTCTCCGGTGGCACGCCCACCGCCTGGGACCTCGCCTCGAAGGCGTTCTCCGACTATCTCCTCGGGCGAAGCGACGCTGCTGGTGCAGCCGCACACATCCAGCGAGGGGTCGATCAGTGGTTCCGGCCCAAGAAGTGACGATGCGTCCTGTCCGGCGGCCTCGCCGCCGGGCAGGACGGGTCTCGCCCGGGTGGATCACGGCATTCTGCGTGCCGGCGTTCGCGCTCTACGGCCTCTTCCTCGTGGTACCGCTCGTCACCGCCTTCTACTACGGGTTCTTCCGCTGGGAAGGCATCCAGCAGGGGGAGTTCGTCGGGATCGGCAACTACCGGGAGATCTTCACCCGCTATCCGCTGAGTGACGAGATCCCCGCCGCGCTGGGGCACAACGTGCTCTTCTTCCTCGGCACCATGGCGATCCAGAACACCATCGGTCTGGGCCTGGCGGTCGTCCTGCACCGCAATCCGTGGGGCAAGCGGTTGTTCCAGACCCTCTTCTCGCTTCCCTACCTGATCAGCCCGCTGATCGTCGGGTACATCTGGTCGCTGTTGCTGAGCCCCACCTTTGGCCCGATCAACTATGTACTCCGAGGGGTCGGCCTGGACTCGTGGGCGCGTCCCTGGCTCGGCGAGCCGGACACGGCGTTGCCGGTACTGATCCTGGTCAACGCCTGGCAGTGGATCGGCGGGCCGATGCTCATCTTTGGTGCTGCCCTGGCCGGTATCCCGCGGGAACTGGAGGAGGCGGCGGCCATGGATGGAGCGTCAGCCACCCGGACCTTCTGGAGCGTCCGATTTCCGCTCCTGATGCCGGCGGCCGGAGTGATCACCGTGCTGACCTTCATCGGATGCTTCAACATCTTCGACCTCGTCTACGCGCTAGGCGGATCCGACGGCGGACCCGGCGGCGCGATGGACGTGCTGGGCCTGCTCTACTACCGGACCGCCTTCCAAGGCGGCAGCAACGCGATCGGAGAGTCCTCGGCGTTGGCCATGCTGATCTTCGTACTCATCTTCGGTGTCTCGCTCGTCCTAGAGCGAGCGTTGCGCCGCCGGGAGGTCGGATAGTTGAGCGCCGCCGTGAGCACCCCTCGTACCGCGTCGGCAGCCAGCCGCGCCACCGCCCACCCGAACGCCAGCCGCCAGCGCTCACTTGCCCGCGGTGTCGGCACCCAGGTCATCCTGTGGAGTTACGCCGGCATCGCCTTCGGCCCGCTGCTGCTGGTGCTGATGGGTTCGCTCCGCCCCAACGCGGACATCCTCCGGGCACCGATCGGCTTGCCTAGCTCGTTTGACCTGGGCAACTACACCCGCGCCTGGGAGACCGCGTCGATCTCGACGTATTTCATCAATTCCCTGGTCATTACCGGCGCTTCGGTGGCGCTGTGTGTGGGCGTGTCTGCGATGGCCGCCTATGCCCTGTCCCGCTGGAGATTCCGCGGCCGGGCCCTGCTGGCGGCATTCTTCCTGTCCGGTCTGATGATTCCTGCGAAGCTCGGCCTGCTGCCGGTGTTCTACATGTTTCAGTCGATGGGTTTGATCGACACCCGGATCGGTCTGGTGTTGCTGTACGCGGCGAGCGGGGTTCCCTTCTCGGTCTTCGTGATCATGGGCTTCATGCGGGGGTTGCCCGGCGAACTGGAGGAGGCCGCGCGGATCGACGGGGCACACGAGGGCCGCCTGTTCGTGTCGATAGTGCTGCCCCTCATGCGGCCGGCGCTCGCGGTCGTCACGGTGTTCCAGTTCGCACCGACCTGGAACGACTTCTTCTACCCGCTGGTGTTGCTGCGCAGCGACGACAGGTACACCATCCCCGTCGGACTAACCCGGTTCTTTGGCGAGTTCGCCGCCGACCGCGGCACCCTGTTCGCCGGCCTCGTGATCGCCCTGGTCCCGCTTGCGGTCGTGTTCGCACTGGCGACCAAGCAGATCGTCGCGGGCCTGACCGCGGGAATGTCGCGATGACCAGCACGATCACCATCGACGGTGGAAAGTCAGAGCTTCGGCTCCTGCTGCACACCCCGGCGGGCCGCCAACTTGGTGTCGGGCCAGGCTTCTCCTACCAGCCCGCCGAAAACGGTGTCGACCGGATCCTGGCGGCCATTCGCGGCGCCGCGGCGACCATCTCCCTCCCCGCAGAGGTCGTGGGCGTGGTCGCCGGTCTGACCGGCGTACCCGGTGATCATGCCGAGCGCCAGCGCCTCACCCGCGCCATCGAGCGGCTCCTTAACGGCCCGGCAGTGGTGGTGGAGGACAGCGTCCTTGCCCACGCGGGCGCGCTCGGCGCTGCCGGCGTGGTCCTGTGCGTCGGGACCGGGACAACGGTCCTGGCCGTGGCCGCCGACGGACGCCATGCCCGGCTCGACGGGTGGGGTCCCCATCTCGGCGACCGCGGTAGCGCGTACGCAATCGGGCTGGCCGGGATGCGCGCCGCGGCCACGTCGTACGACCAGATCGGCCCGAAGACCGTGTTGGTCGACCGCCTCGTCGCGGCGCTCGGAGGCAACAACCTGGCGTCGCTGCAGCGGTACTACCGCGACCCGGAGATAATCCCCCGTACCGCGGCCTTCGCTCGCGAGGTTCTCGACGCTGCCGCCCAGGACGACCGGGTGGCGAGCCACATCTGCGCCACGGCGGCGGCCGATCTCGCCGACGGGGCGGAGGCGGCGACGGCGCGACTTCGCCTCAGCGAGGCCGAACGCCGGGTGTCCTATAGCGGACGGCTACTGGCACCCGGGAACGTCCTCTACCAGGCGCTGTCAGCGGAACTCGACGCGAGGCGCCTGCCGCTGGTCAGCCCCAGAGCGGAGCCGCTCGACGGCGGCCCGGTGCTGCTGCGCGGTACCGGCCCTTACGCCCGCCTGCTGGCACACGAGCCGGGCGGCGACGCATGAGGGTCGGACACGGGACGGCGCGCCTCGCGGTCGTGTCAGGAGAACCCATGGGTGGGTACGCCGACCGGCCCCAAGGCGTGCAGGGCGTGCTCGACCCGCTGGAGGTCCACGTGGTGACCTTCGCCGATGACGGTCACCGCTTCGCGTTGGTGGTCGCGGACCTGATCTGTGTGAATGCCGACGTTGTCGAGCGGATTCGGAGCGCCATGCGGGACATCGGCGTGTCGTCCTGCTGGGTTGCCGCCACCCACACCCATGCGAGTCCCGAGGCAGGCTGTAACCCTGGCGGTGGGACCACGCCGCGGCACGTCGCCGACCGGCTCAAAGCCGCGTCACTCGAGGCCGCGCGCCATGCCATAGTGTCCGAGCGGCTGGCGAGGCTCGGTGCCACCCGCACTCTGGTCCCCGGGCTCGCAGGTCGCCGCAACGTCGCGGATTCGCCACCGATGGACATTCCCGTCGACACCATCGTGGTCACCTCGGGTACCGACGTGGTCGGCCTGGTGGTGATCTCCCCGGTCCACCCAACCGTCCTTTCCGCCGACAACAACCATGTAAGCGCGGACCTGTCCGGCGGCATCCGCCGAGCACTGTCCACGCCCGACAGATGGGTCGTCGTCGCGACCGGTGCCGCCGGCGACATCAGCACCCGGCACACGCGGCAGGGGCGAGGACTCCGCGAGGTGGATCGGCTCGGCATCCGGGTAGCCAGTCGGGTCGAACTGCCGCAACCACATCCCGACAACAACCCACCGGTACCGGTGCGCCCACCGATCTCGCGGAGCGTAGGACTGCTGCCCAAACAGCCGGCGGAACTCGACGCTTCCCTGCGCCCAACCCCGCAGGTCGAAGACGAACGTATCCGCCGGGTCCTGCAACAGGGGCTGCGACTCGCGGAGGAGCAGGCCGCCCGCCAGCGCACCGAACCGTACGTGGTCGACGTGGCGGCGGTCGACCTCGACGGGATCACAGTCGTGGGCGTGCCCGGCGAGTTGTTCCTTGAGTTGGGTGAAGCGATTCGCTCTGCGGCGACGGACCAGGCATGCGTCCTTGTCCTCGGCTATACGAACGGCTACGTCGGCTACCTACCCACCCGCGACACACCACCTTGTTACGAAACCTATGCCAGCCCGGTGAGCGCTGGAAGCGGCGAGATTGTCGTCAGGGCTGCCGTCGAGGCTGCCGTCGAGGCCGCCCGCGGCCGTTACCGCTCTAGGAGGAACAGTGCCTGAACCGGCGTACGCCAACATCGCCCGGACCGCACTCGAACAAGTCCTCGCCGCACAGCTCGACGCCATCGAGTCGGCGGCCAAGCTCGTTGCCGACGCGATTGCCGCTGGTGGTGTCCTGCAGACCTTCGGGACCGGTCACTCGCGGATCGTCACCCTCGAACTCGCGGCGCGCGCCGGCGGTCTCGCTGCCGTCAGCATGCTGGCGGTCAAGGATCTCGTGATGTTCGGCGGCGCCGACCCGGGGCCGATCCTCGACCCCAAATACGAGCGCCAGTCCGGCCTGGCCGAGCGGATCTACACCCTCGCCGCACCCTCCGCGCAAGACAGCTTCCTGATCGTCTCCAACTCCGGCATCAACGCCGCAGTCATCGAGATGGCGACGCTGGCCCGTGACCGGGCGCATCCGATTATCGCCGTCACGTCACTCGCACACACCCGTTCTGCCAGGGCGCGTACGGCCCAAGGACCGCATCTCGCCGACCTGGCTGACGTGGTGATCGACAACCATGCCCCCGAGGGGGACGCCGCCCTGGAGATCATCCCAGGAGTTCGCATAGGCGCGGTCTCGTCGTTCACCGGTGTGCTCATCGCGCAGCTCCTCACCGAGCTGATCTGCCGCCGGCTGCTGGAACGCGGCCTCCACCCGCCCGTTTACATCTCGGCGAATCTCGCCTCCGGCGACGCACACAATGCCGCCCTCGAGGAACGGTACCGCGATCGGATCCGCCCGATCGAGCCCTGACCCGGAGTCGGCGGCTACCCCTAACACCAACCACATGTGGGCCTAAGGCGTGTTTCATAAGCCGGTCAGAGCCACTCGCAGATGATGGTGATGGTCAGGACGGCCTGGAACCGGACGGCCAACTTGTCGTAGCGGGTGGCCACGCCGCGGTGGCGCTTGAGTCGGGCGATGCCGTTCTCGACGGCGTGTCGCATCCGGTAGAGGTCTCGGTCGAACTTCGGCGGGCGTCCGCCGCGGGTGCCCTTGGCCTTGCGGTGGGCGTCCTGGTCCTTCTTGCTCGGGATGCACGCCTTGATCCCACGCTTGCGCAGGTAGGCGCGGTTGCCGCGGCTGGTGTACGCCTTGTCCGCCAGGACCAGGTCGGGGCAGGTGCGGGGCCGGCCCACCCCGAGACGGGTCACCCTGATACGGCGCAGGACCGGGATGAACTGCGGGCTGTCACCACGATGCCCGGCGGTCACGACCATCGATAGGACCTTTTGTCCCTGCTCACAGGCCAGATGCGTCTTGGTGGTCAGACCGCCGCGAGATCGTCCGAGGGCGTGATCGGCGGGTTCGTCGTGCACGCCGCCGGGTGGCTCTTTCTGCAGGTAGCCGTCTTTGCGGGCGCCGGCGGCGTGTTGGTGTGCGCGGCTGGTCATCGAGTCCACGCTGACCGTCCAGGTGATCCGGCCTTCCGCATCGGCGGCCGCCTGTGACGCAGTCAAGATCTTGTCCCAGGTGCCGTCGCGCTGCCAGCGACGGAACAGGCCGTAGACCGTCTGCCAGGGTCCGTACTCGGCCGGGACGTCACGCCAGGGCGACCCGATCCGGATCCGCCACCTGATCCCGTCGATAAGCTGCCGTTTCTCCCACTTCGGCGGCCGGCCCTTCGCCGACGCGGCAGGCAGCAGTGCAGCGAGCCGCTGCCACTGGGCGTCGGTGAGGTCGTGCCGCCTCGTCACCGCTAGGGTGGCCACGAGGTCTCCGGTATGAAGTTCGAGCTTGGTCGCTGAACCGTTTACCGGAGACCTCTTCAGCTATCGATCACCGCCACGCCGTGACCTTCACCGGCCACCACGACTTCTGAAACACGCCTTAGTTGCGAGCTGGAGGTTTATGGACTTTCAGCGGTTTCCGAAAGGTGACTCGCCGCCCCTCTTCTAGACCATTCTGGAGGTCCTAAATGCGCAGAGAGCGAGGGCCTGTTCGATGGAATGGGGCTCTTCACAAAGCGGGGTGTAGTTGGGGTCTGAATCCGCCGGTTTCGAGGAGTGCCCTGGCGATGTAGTGGGTGAGGTTGCGGAAGCCGAGGGCGATGCCGGCGGGGCGTCGGCGATACTGTGGGCGTGGAGTACGTGTCCAGAGTGCCGCGACCGCCGCTGGACGGGCTGATCGACGACCTTTACTACCTGGAGGGTGCGTCGCCGTACGCCCGGCTGACGCTGCCGCCGATGCCGGCGGCGTTGCTCATCGTCAACCTCGGGGCGCCGTTCCGCATCCGCGCCGGCACGGACATCGAGCCGGCCGAGTACGCCGACGGCTGCGTGGTCACCATGCCCACCCGCGCGTTGGAGTTCGGCTACCCACTCCGGACCCGGTCCGTCGGCGTGCACTTCAAGCCGTGGGGGCTGGCGCCGTTCCTGCCGATGCCCGCGGCCGAGCTGTGTGACCGGCCGGTGACGGTAGAGCAGGTTTGGGGTCGGCCCGCCATTGCTGAGCTGCGAGACCGGCTGGCCACGGCGGACGGACCGCACGAGATGCTGACGCTGCTCGAGGAAGAGCTAACACGACGGCTGTGCGAGACCGCCGGCCTGGGATTGGTCCGCCATACGAGCAGCGTCATCGCGGCGACCAGCGGGGCGGTGGCGATCGGCGACCTGAGGGTGGCAGCCGGTGTCAGCAGCACTCATCTGGCACAGCGGTTCAAGGAGCTCATCGGCGTCACGCCAAAGCGGCTGGCCCGCACCTACCGCTTCGCCGCCACCGTGTTCTCGATCAACCCCGCCGGACCGATCGACTGGGGCGACCTCGCCGGTCGCGCAGGCTACTTCGACCAGGCCCACTTCGGCCACGAGTTCCGGGCGTTAACCGGGCTTACGCCGACCCGGTACGTCGAAGTCCGGCGGCAGTTCCTGCGCGAGCATCCCGGCCACGTGCTGGACAGCTGGCCGCTGCCGGCCGATTGATTTCTTACAAGAGCGACAGCTCACGACACGCCAATATGGGGGCATCCCAAAGCAGAGGAGCGCCCCATGGGCAAAGTAGTCATGTACAGCTCGGTGTCGGTGGACGGCTTCGTCGCGGACGAGAATGACCAGCCCGGGCCGCTGTTCGACTGGTTGTCCAGCGGTGACGTGCCGTTGAACGAGAGCGGCGAGTTGAAGGTGTCGCAGACGTCTTACGACTACACCCGGCCGTACTGGGACCAGGTCGGGGCGACAGTCGTCGGCCGCCACGTCTTCGACATGACGGACGGCTGGGACGGGAAGCCTCCGGGCGGGATCGACCACGTGGTCGTCGTGACGCACCGGCCGAAGCCCGAGGGCTGGGACCCCGAGGCGCCGTTCCACTTCGTCGACGGCGTCGAGGCAGCCGTGGCCAAGGCGCAGGAGCTTGCGGGTGACCGCATAGTCGAGGTCGCCGCTGGCGAGGTCGGTGGCCAGGTGCTTGCCGCAGGCCTGGTCGACGAGGTGCGCATGGACGTCGTACCCGTCGTGTTCGGGTCCGGCAAGCGCTACTTCGGGTCGGTCCACGCGCAGCACCTGTTGGAGGATCCTGACGTAGTGATTCAGGGCAACCGGGTGCTTCACCTGCGCTATCGGGTGCGCCGTTGACCGATCTGAGCGGGTACGCGAAGAAGTCCACTGCGAACGGTGACACAAGTTCGGGCCTCCGGCTGCGTTTGCGCATCGCTGCCCCGGGACCGACGCGCCAGCCAACATCCAGCCAGCGATTACCCCCTCAACTGTGAAGAGAATGGAATGGCAGCACAGGATCAAGGGCCACGTTGAGGATCGGTTCGTGTCGATCACGATACAAGCCCGTGCCCAACCCTCCAGGTCAAGCCCGATTCCGGGGGTCTTGGGCTCTGAGATGATTCGAACCCAAGCAGGCTCGTCCTGGGTTGTGTCCGAACAGTGACTCGACTGGTTGCCGCTCGTGGTCGAGGGCACCAGCGGGTCAGGTCCCTAGCCCCTCGAGTCGATGTCCTAGGACGGTTTAGAGGGTGTGCATCAGCGCAGGCGGTGGCGGCTTCGACCGCAGTGTTCATCGCCGTCTCGGGGAGCGTGCACTGGGATGGACGGCGGCGTGTGGCATGGTGACCCGGATGATCGACAGTGCTGCAGCGTTGGAGGCCGTGGTCCGGCATGCCACGGAGCTTGAGGACGACTACGACGACTTCGCGCCGATCCTCACCGCTTTGGCGGCGTGCGGGGACATCACCTTGGTGCCCCGGTTACACGAGGCGCTCGACCGGTTCCTCGACGAGCAGAGCTTCTACGGTCGGGACCTGATCGCCGGCATTCTGGCCGGCGTCCAGGGTCTGGCTGCGCTCCCGTCGCTTCTGCGCGCATCGGCCCGCGATCTCGGTGACGACCAGGACAGCTTGACTGGCGAGATCATCGACCTATTGCACACGAACAAGGCAGCCGCGCGTCGCACGGTGCTGGCCCTGGCCACTGGTGGCACCCCCGAACTACGCCGGGCAGGACTGTGGGCGCTCGGATTCGTGGTCGAAGCGCAGGATGTCGACCTGTTGGCCGCAGCCGCGACCGACGCCGACCCGCGGGTCAGGTCCGTGGCGATCGGCTCGATTCCCAACCCTGCTGGCGATGACCGGGCATTCCAAGTGCTCGTCATGGCGCTGCGTGACCTCGACGATCAGGTACGCATCTCGGCGATCAGCAGGCTCGGCCACACCGGCCGGGCCGACGCGGTTGCGCCACTCGCCGCCCTCGCCGCAGACCCCGTGCCGCGGGTACGGTCCATGGTCGCGTACGCCCTCGGCCAGCTCCGCAAGGTCGAGGTAACCCCGGCGCTGCTGCGGCTGCGGCACGACCCCGATCGGCACGTTCGCGAGGACGCGCACGAAGCCCTTGGCTCAGTCGGCGGAGCGGCTGCGGTCGACGCATTGCTGCTGATCGCCGCTGACGAGGACCCGCTGCTGCGAGCCCAGGCCGCTCGGGCGCTCGGCAGGGCGGTGGACTCGGATCCGCGCATACCGCCGCAGCTCACGACGCTGGCGCAAGACGACGAGCCGGCGGTGCGCGCCGCCATCATCAGCGGACTTACCGGTACCCATAGCGTGCGATCGCGCTGGGCGCCGCTCGTGGTAGGGCTGGCGAACGACCCAGACCCCGTGGTCCGCCAGCGCGTCGCAGTTGCGGCACGCCGCCTTGTGCCCGACGCTGCCCCCGACATCCTTCACCAGTACGTCAGCGACGCCGATCCGACCGTACGCCGGATCGCCGATGCGGAACTTGCTCAGCTGACCGATACCGCCGCACGCTGATCACGCGGTGTCCTTCCATCCCGACCATCACGCTCGAGTGTCCGTACCAGGTGACATGCAGGTCCCGGGCATCGGCGGCGGGTGTGCTGACCAGCGGAAGGGGCTGGTGTGGACGGCGGCGGCCACGCCACCGGTGATCGCACCGACGATGGCCCGGGGGATGGCAGCGAGGTTGATGGCGGTGTTGGTGGGAACGCTGTTACCAAACTTTAGGTGGAGAAGTGAGGCGCGGCTGACCCGCCGCGGTCAGGTATGGCGACGGATGCGGATACTGATAGCCCCGGTCATACCGTCCTCGTGACGATCGATCAACCGTCACAGAGGAGATCCGTCATGAGCAACAGTCGTACCGTCGTCCTGCCGGCCAGCCGCCGGTCGGTCGCCGTCGCCCTCTGGGTGGCGCAGGCCGTTCTCGCGCTCCAGCTTGCCTCCGGCGGGGTTCTGAAGCTGATCGGCGACGCCGCCATGGTCGACCTGTTCGCCGAGATCGGCGCCGGCCAGTGGTTCCGCTACGCGGTCGGCCTGGTCGAGCTGGCCGGCGCGGTCGGCCTGCTGCTTCCTCGGTTGTGCGGGCTCGCCGCGCTCGGCGTGACCGCGCTGCTGGTCGGCGCGACCATCACCAACGTCGCGATCGGCGTCGCGCCCTGGCTGCCGCTCGTCCTGCTGCTGGTGGCGGCCACCGTCGCGTACGTACGCCGGTCCGAGATCCGGGGGCGGCGATGAGCGCCGACCGGGACCAGGCCCTCCGGAGTCTGGCCGTTCTGGTCGGCACCTGGCGGGTGTCTGGAACCGACGGCGGGGAACGCGGCCGCGTCACCTACCGGTGGATGGAGGGCGGCCGCTTCCTGGTCCAGGAGGTCGACCTCGCCGAAGACGGCAACGGCGCCAAAGGTGTCGAATACATCGGCTTCGACACCGACACCGGCACGTTGCGGTCGCACTTCTTCGGTCAGTCCGGCGAGATCCTCGAGTACACATACGAGGTGGCCGGCGACACGCTCACGATCTGGTTCGGCGACCGCAGCTCCCCGGCCAAGTTCGAAGGCGCATTCAACGCCGACTTCACGGTCAACACCGGCCGCTGGGTCTGGCCGGGCGGCGGGTACGCGTCGACGATGGTCAAGGTGTAGCGCGCGCCGCCAGGTCCGCCAGCTCGGTGCGCTTGGTGACGCCGAGCTTGGGATAGGCGCGGTAGAGGTGGTAGCCGATGGTGCGCGGGCTGAGGAACAGCCGGGCGGCGATGTCCCGGTTGCTCAGCCCGGCCGCGGCTAGCAGCACCACCTGGCGTTCCTGCGGGGTCAGCCGGGCCAACGGATCGCGGTCGCGCGGCCGGGCCACCGGTCGGTCGCCGAGCGCGGTCAGTTCGGAGCGTGCCCGCGCCGCCCACGGCTCGGCACCCAGCGACTCGAAGCCGGACAGGGCGCCGGCCAGGTGGATGTGCGCTTCGGTCCGGCGGCGCTGCCGGCGCAGCCACTCGCCGAAGAGCAGCGCGGTGCGCGCATGGTCGTACGGCCGCCCGGCGTCGGACAATAGCGCGAGTGCGGCCTCGTAGTGGGCCTCGGCCTCGCCGCCGACCGCGCGCAGGGCATCGCAGCGCCGCACCAGCGCGGCCGCGTGCGGCTGACCGACGTGCTCGGCCCAGTCGCGCAGTCCAGGCAGGAACCGGGCCGCCCGTGCGGAATCCCCGCCGCGTACGGCCGCCTCGACCTGGTCCGGGACCATCCGCACCGGAAAGTCGTGTCGGGCCGGACCGGCGCACACCGCGTCGAGATGCCGGGATGCCGCGCCGAAGCGGCCACGGCCGAGGTCGAGCAGCCCCAGCGCCCAGGTGGCGAGGGCGGCGTTGGTGGGATGCCGGGACGCGGCGCGCAGCATCCGGCCCGCCATCGCCTCGCACGCGACCGCGTCGCCGGCGATCGCGGCCAACCAGGCCGGGATGGCGGTGAGGATGGTGGTCTGCGTGTCCTGGCCGAGGTCGGTCGACACGTCGAGCGCCTCGGCCACGACAGTCTCGGCGTCGCGGAACCGGCCGCGCAGCAGCAGCGATATCGCCAGCGGCTCCTGGGCGTACGGTAGCCAGCCCAACGCGCCCTGCCGGCGCGTGTCGGCGGCGAGGACCTCCAGCACCTCGGTCGCGGCCTCGTCGTCCCCGACGATCAGTGCCAGGTACCCGGCGAGCACCCGTTCCACGAACCCGGTGACCTGACCGCACCGCACGGCGGTCACCAGGGCGCGCATTCCGGTGACGGCTTCCTTCGTGCTGCCGTCGAGGAGATTCCGGAATCCGACAATCCCGGCGACCACCGGCCGCAGCGGGGAGCCGGGCTCCAGCGGCACGGTGCTCAGCAGGTCCGCCGACTTGCGGATCACGTCGGGCGCGCCGGCATCCTTGGCGCACCCGACGGCGTCCGTGAGGATCGACACCGCCTGCTCGGGATGGGATGCGACGATGGGCGCGGCGCCCCGCACCATCAGCGCCGCCGCCGCAGCGGGGGAGTCGCGCTCGTAGGCGACCTGAGCCTGGATCCAGGCCGCCTCCGCGCGGGTCGACCGGTCGGTAGCGAGGTCGACGCCGGCCGCCGAGAATTCGGCCGCCCGGTCGAGCCAGCCGGCGTCGTACGCCGCGCGGGCCGCGCCGACCAGCCGCCGGGCCTTGCGGCCCGGGTCGCTGCTGAGGGTGGCCGCGCGGTCCAGCGCGGCCGCCACGGCCGCCGATCCGCCCCGCTGGGCGGCCCGCCGCGCCACGCCTTCGAGCTCGGCGGCCACCGCCTCGTCACATCCGGTGGTCGCGGCGGCCCGGTGCCAGGCGCGGCGGTCGGCGGACGCGTCACCGTCCAGCGTCTCGGCCAGCGCCCGGTGCGCGGCGACGAGCCAGCCGCGGGCCGCGCCCCGGTAGGCCGCGGACCGGATGAGCGGATGCCGGAAGCTGATCGACTCAGCGGTCAACTGGACCAGCCGGGCCCACTCGGCCGGCTCCAGGTCGGCCGCGGACAGGCCGAGCCGTTCGCCCGCCCGCGCCACCACGGCGAGCTCGGCCGTGTCGTCCGCGGCCGCCAGCACCAGCAGCCGCTGCGTCGCCTCCGGGAGATCGCCGATGCGGGACCGGAACGCCTCCTGCACCTGTTCGGTCACCGGCAACGGCTCGACCGGCGTCGACCACGGACGCCCGCTGGCGTTCCGGTCAGTGAGGGCGGCCGCGAACTCGAGGATCGCCAGCGGGTTGCCGCCCGCCTCGGCCACGATGCGGGCCCGCGTCGCCGGGGCCAGAACGTTCGCCTGCTGGTCGAGAAGCGAACCGGCGCTGGCCCGGTCCAGCGCCGACAAGGCCAGCACCTCGAGACTCGGGGCCGTGAAGCGCCCGGCCTCGTCGCGTACCGCGAAGAACATGGCCACGGGCTCGCGCCGCAGCCGCCGGGCCGCGAACAGCAACGCGTCCGCGGACGCCCGATCGAACCACTGCGCGTCGTCGACGATGCACACCAGCGGCCGATCCCCGGCCAGCTCGGACAGCAGTGACAGCGTGGCCGCACCGACCAGGAACCGCTCGCCGGCACCGGCCGCGGTCAGGCCGAAAGCGGTCCGCAGCGCCGCCGCCTGCGGCCCGGGAAGCGCCTCGACGCGGTCCAGGTACGGGTGGAACAACAGGTGCAGACCCGCGAACGGCACCTCGATCTCCGACTCGATGCCCACACCGCGTAGCACCGACATGTCCCTCGCCGACGCGGCGATCCGGTCAAGGAGCGCCGACTTGCCGATCCCGGCCTCGCCGCGGATGACTAAGTACCCCGCGCCGTTAATTCGTCGGGGGTCGTATCCATGCGGTGGGGTCGTTGAGGTAGAGACCGCACGCGCA